>JAFQMO010000089.1 GCA_017414385.1 Clostridia bacterium | reverse complement strand
CTCGGAGGGAGATGCGTTCTCTCCGCGGACAATAACATAATCCGATGTACCGTTTTCCACGAAATAGAAATCGGGATCGGCAACGATCGAGGGGGTATATTCATAGTGCGGGATGAATTCTTCCTCAGGAGCATCGGTATCCGTGGATGTCTGTGTTTCGGATCCCGATGCAGTACCCGTTGTGTCGGCAGGATCGTTCTGATCCTCGGAGCAGGATACGAACGCGGAGAACATCATACAAAGGACAAGAAACAAAGAAAGTTTTCGTTTCATGAAAAGAACCTCCAATTTAGAATTGATGAATTATAAGGTTGACTATATTATGCCATAAAAGATGTGTACTGTCAATGGATATTCGAATTTTCAAAAAACGTCCCGACAGAAGTGCCGGGACGTTGCTGATTATGTGTTGTGGAACCATCCGCCAAGGTAATAGTACGAGGACAGGTGGGCACCGCAAGGTGGATTGGAGAAGTCGGGCTCCTTGTCGGCTGACCATACGTCATTCCCGAAAAGGCTTTGAATATTATGCTTTTGCATTTTGTGATACAGCGCCTCATTGAAATCGATCATATACTGCTTTCTGCTCTTGTAATAGGGGTCGAGAATGGCATCTTCGAAGCGATAGGTGTATGTATAACCGTCCACATCTGAGATCTTGCCTGCGGCAATCTCCCGATCGAGTGCAGTTTTATAGATCAGTTTCAAAAAGTATGCCTCGGGCTGATATACGTTGTAAACCAGTGTGGTAAAGTTGACATCAAGCTGAATGCTTGCCCTATCAATGCGAGTACGCTGCTCGTCGGTTTCGGCAAGCGCTGCTGCTTTTGCAAAGTATTCATAGCCGCGCGCAAGTGTTTCGTTGAAATAGCGGTCCTTTTCGTCGATCTGCTCATAATACTTGAGCCAATCGACATCTGCGGGATTCTTAATCTGTTCTGTTGTCAGATCGGAGAGATCGACCTGTTCCTCGATGATGTTCTTCACAAATTCAATATCGTCCGGGAACACGTCATCGGGATCCTCAAATGTAAATTCACATTCACACTGCTCATATGCAAGATCGATAAATGCGCGGATGTATTCCCAACCGGGACCATAGTAGTCGCAGAGAAAACCGTTCATGTAATTTTCGAACTCCTCGCGTGTCATATAAGGATCCCAAAGGAGTTTTCCGATCAGGTAAGCACGGAGCTCTGCAAATTCGCCGTTTGGTGAACCTGAAGCGTCACACCCCTGCATATAGTATCCGTAGACATCGTTTTCGATAAACAGCTGCATATTGTCATAGAGGTTATGGATATAGGGATTGATGGAGCTATAAGAGCAGAAGTTTGTAGTATAGTCCCAAACCCACAGATTGTCACAGATTGCGCTCCATTCTTCAATGAGCTGTTCAAAGGTGTAGCCGCCGGGAACATTGTCTTCGTTCTGGGGGAGATATACATATTCTGCAAGCGGATGGGAGTGACAGTTGTTGATCGTACAAAGCTGAACGGCAACATTATCGGCAGGCACAATGTCGGATTTCGGTACCATGACAGTGAACTGGTATGCAAATGTATGGAAGAGAACGTCGGGATATTCGTCGGCAAGCTCTTCTGCGATACGGTTGACAAACTTGAGATAATGGCCGGAATAACCGTGTTCTTCAATGGAAGCCGCGCACACATCGCAGGGACAGACACCGCCGACACCGCCGTCGCTTTGAGAGAGGGAAATAATGTCAGCAGGTGTTTCCTCCAGCATCGCTCTGACATTGGCAAGCATATTGATGTAGTTTTCCTCGGAGGACAGGCAGGGATCGCTTAGTACATTGTTTCCACCGTAGAGAATGCGGGACAGCGTATGGGAGCTGAAACCATCTCCGCCTGCCCATACGAGATTATTGCCGTATTCTTCTCCGCCGGTCCACCATCTGGAGTTGATTTTCATTTGTGCAGAAATACGGGATTCCATCACAGGTCTCCAACTGGTGGTACGGTAGTAAATGACGGGAACCTGCTGATCTCGTCCGACAACAAGTCCTAGGGTATCGGATGTCGGAACGATCTCTTCCCATTGGCTGAAGAAACGGCAGCCGAGGTGTTCCTCAAGGAAGGTATAGACGCAGTAGAGTGTACCTCTCAATTCGCCGCCGACAAGCCATACGGTGTCCTCGGTGATGTCGATGACAAAGCCTTCATCACCGAGCTCCTCACGGTCAAACTGACCGTCCGTTTCCCGGTTTGTCTTACCGACAACGATTTCATGCGCTGCGGGCGCTTCTGTATCGAGAACGATGGGGAGGGTTGCGCCGGAGATCTTTTCGATGTAAAGCTGCAGCTCATTTGCCGCTGTAACCTCGGAGGGAGATGCATTCTCTCCGCGGACGATAACATAATCCGATGTACCGTCCTCGACGATATACAGATCGGGATTCTGAGCAACGGTCGGGGTGTAGGTGTAGTGCGGAATGAACTCCTCCTCGGGGGCATCGGTATCTGTCGATATCTGCGTTTCGGATCCCGATACGGTATCTGTGGTGTTGGACGGCGGTTGATCTTCAGAGCATGAGGTCAGCATGGAGAACAGGATGCTGCAAATAATAAGAAGACTGAGTAGTTGTTGTTTCATGTCGTATTCCTCCGTGTCTGTGGTACAAGGTAATTGCAGAATTCCTTGCAATGTCAGTAAAATATGTAACTTTTTTATCATTATATCATGGGTTTGGAAAAAAATCAATATATTTTCTGTTTGTTGGCTTTGTTTTTCTTAATAAGAAATAAAATTAAAGAAAAAACACTTGATGACATACCGACAATGTGATATAATAATACAAAATATGATCTTTTGTCTGGGGATTTGATGACCAAGACGATAGCTTTTGAAGAAGGGAGGAAAACCGATGGATGAGATAAAAAACCGATACGGATTGTACGGCGCTTTGTTCGGACTTGAGGTGGATGTCGTTGTCAACCGCCCCATGGGAAGCGTATCGCAGTCCGGAGACAGACATTCCCGCGGAAAGCGAAAAAAGTGTTATCCGATCAATTGCGGCTATGTGACGACCGATCTCCGCCAGATGGTCCTGCGCGGGACCGGAAAGGAAGAGAAGGCGGCATCCTTCCCGCCGCTGCCTCGGTATGTATACATCCTTGGTGTTGATGAACCGCTGCAGACGTTTCGCGGCAGGATCATCGGCGTGGTGCACCGTTATGTACGGACAAATGTGCCCGATACGGAATCAATGCGGTACAGCTATGACCGCTTGATCATTGCACCGGAGGGGGTCGAGCTTTACGATCCCGATATCCGTCATGCGATCGCTTTTGCGGAGCGTAAGGGCGGGTACCGCTTGTATTGTATGTATGAAAAATCCTGCGGAGCGGTGGTTTATACGGTACATCAGAATGAGGTATTGTATCTGTTGATCCGCAACAGATCAGGCCATATTGGATTTCCGAAGGGACACGTGGAATACGGTGAGGACGAGCGGACAACAATGATCCGAGAGATCAAGGAGGAAACATCGTTGTCTGTTGAGCCGGATCTGACGTTCCGTGAGGAATATCGGTATGTGCTTTGGAATATCGTTCATAAGCTGGCGGTATATTCCATGGCATCATTCTCATACGGCAAGTCTGTGACAACGATGGAAAATGAGATCTTCGGTGATTGGCTTGTGACATTTTCAGAGGCAAAACGTCTTCTCTCTTATGAAAACGACAGGAAGATCCTTGCGCTCGCAAATGAACGCATCGTTGCATCACTCAATCAAAATGCTTGATACGGTGATCTGTCATCGGTATCATACGGGAAGGTGTGTGAACATTTCGGTATGAAAACATATCATATCATCAATCCTGCCGCGGGATGCGGCGGTGCGGAGGCTGCCTGCCGGCGTCGTGCAGAAAAGGATGCCGTGGTCTACCGTACAACCGGTGTCGGTGATGCAAGGAGGTACCTTGCACAGGTCTTAAAGGATGAGCGCGAGGAGTGCCGTGTTTATGTGTACGGCGGTGACGGAACGATCGGAGAAGCAGTCAACGGTATTATGGATGCCGATGCGGCAGAAATTGCGGCATTGACAGCGGTTCCCGTCGGTACGGGAAATGATTTTGTCCGTATGTTTGATTCTAAGGGTACGGCACGTGAATACAAGCTCGATCTGCTTCGCTGCGGGGACTTATATGCAGTCAATATGGTCAACATCGGCTTTGACTGCTCGGTCGTTTCCAAGACTGCGGAGTGGAAAAAGAAGCCGTTTATCAGCGGTGCCTTTGCATATATCCTCGGTATCATTTCTGTGCTTTTGCGGCGTATGGGAACCGAGATGGTGATCGAATATACAGACGAGGAAGGGATCGCGCATACCGAAAGCGGAACCCTTCTTCTGTGTGCTATTGGAAATGCACAGTATTACGGCGGAGGCTTCCGTGCGGCGCCGATTGCGTCCATGGAGGATGGACTGATCGACCTTCTGGTTGTCAAACGTGTTACAAGACTGCGTTTTCTCGGTCTGGTTGGATTGTATCGTGTCGGAGCACATATCAAGGAGACCGGGGAAACGGTCGATCGGGTAAAGGATGTTTTGTCTTATATCCGCTGCCGTTCGATCAAGATATCCGGAATCAAGGAAGCGTGCTTTGACGGAGAGGTGAGACCGACATCGTCTTTTACCTGCGAGGTCCTGCCAAGGACATTGCGTTATATGACAGAGGGCAAGATCGACGGTTCGATCGTGCGTGGAGGATAAGTGAAATACAATGGTTGAACAAAAACGGCGTTGGCTGACGCGTGACAGAGCCTTTTACAGAATGCTGATCGCACTCGCGATCCCGATTTCTCTGCAGAATCTGATCACCTTTGCGGTGAATTTTGCGGATAATCTGATGGTATCTCAGCTTGGTGATACTGCGGTTTCGGGTGTCTATATGGGCAATCAGATACAAACATTTCTGCAGCTGATGCTCAATGGTGTTGTGCAGACAACGGGTATCCTTGCCGCACAGTATTGGGGTAAGCGCGACATGAAGACGATTCGCGGTATCGTATCGCTGAGTATGCGGGTCGGTATCGTTCTGGCGCTTGTGTCAAATCTGATCGCGGCTGCCGCAGCGGGAAATCTTCTCGGACTTTTGACCGATGAGGCAGCGGTGATTTCCGTTGGATGTGAATACTTGATCATTGTTGCCTTTTCCTTTGTGTTTTACGCTATTGCACAGATTGTGATCGCTGCCATGCGAAGTGTGGAAAATGCAAGGATCGGCATGTATATCTCGCTGATTGCACTTGTAGCCAATGTCTGCCTCAATTATGTTATGATCTTCGGAAAGCTTGGATGTCCTGCAATGGGCATACGTGGTGCGGCAATCGCAACGCTGATCTCCCGTATTGTGGAGTGTATGGCGGCAATACTGTATGCACGGTTCTGTGACAAAAAGCTGAAGCTTTCTGTTTCCGATTTTGTATCACCCTTGAAAAACAGTTTTCCCGCAAAGGATTTCTTCCGCTGCGGACTTCCGATCGTTGCGGGTGAGATCGTATGGGCCATCAATACCGTAACACAGTCGGGGATCCTCGGACATTATTCCGAGGAGGTTATCACAGCATCCTCCATCACAGGAAATATGCATACACTTGTGTATATTTGGGTCACAGGACTTGCTTCTGCGATCGGCGTGATTACCGGAAAGACGGTCGGTGCTGGGGATAACGAAAAGGTGAAAGAGTATGCGCGTACGACACAGCTGTTGTTTTTGTGCGTAGGTGCATTTACTTCATGCTTTATTTTCTGCATGCGTGCACCGTTTGTTTCGCTTTACGCGGTCAGCGAGCAGGCAGCGGCATATGCAATGCAGTTTTTGGCGGTCCTTGCGGTAACGATGCTCGGCTCCTGTTATCAGATGCCGTGCTTGATGGGTCTTGTCAAGGCGGGAGGCAATGTGTCGTTTGTATTCAAAAACGATACGATCCATGTGTTTTTGATCGTGCTTCCGCTCGGTCTTCTGGCGGCACATTTCGGTGCGGCTCCGTGGCTTGTTTTCGCCTTGCTCAAATGTGATCAGATTCTCAAATGCATCGTTGCGGCGGTTGTGGTCAACCGTTACCGTTGGATCCGTAATCTGACAGCAAAGACAGCGTCAGAAAAATAAACATCACATCGGAAAGGAGCACTTTTATGGCATATATTCATACGCTTGATGATGTTTGCCGTGTATTGTTGATCATGAATCCTGCTTCGGGAATGTTTCAGTCGAAGGCAGGAATGTATGACATTGTTTCGATCTTTTCCAAATCCGGCTGTGTTCCCACGACCTTGATGACAGCAAAGGCAGGGGACGCCACGGAGTTTGTGCGCCGTTATGCAGAAACACACGATATTGTTGTATGCTGCGGCGGTGACGGTACGCTGAACGAGGTCATTACGGGTATGATGCAGTGTAAAAGACGGATTCCCATCGGTCTGATCCCGCTCGGTACCACAAATGATGTTGCAAGGACGCTTCATATCCCGATCGGGAATGTCAAAAAGGCAGTGAAAGCGCTTGTTGCCTCAGATAATGTGCACCACGATGTCGGTATGTTCGGCAAAGAACGCTTCTTCACATACATTGCGTCATTCGGCGCTTTCACAAAGGTGTCCTATCAGACGCCCCGATGGAAAAAGAATATGTTCGGTCATGTTGCGTATCTCATGGATTCCATTCCCGCATTGGGGGATATCCGTCCCTGGGATATGGATATTTCCTGTGACGTTTTGGAGGAGAGAGGCTCTTATGCCTTTGGCTGTGTATCCAACGCAACATCGATCGCGGGCATTGTAAAGCTTGATCCGGAGCGTGTTTCCTTCAATGACGGGAAATTTGAGGTTATGCTGATCCGCCATCCCCGTACGCTCAATGATGTGGAACGGATATTGGATGCGCTCGTGAAGCAAAAATTCAATGAAAGCATCAACGGAGGACCGCCGTATGTTCGGTTTTTCCGTACAGACAAAATCACCGTGACACCGCATGAATCAATGCCCTGGACGGTCGACGGCGAATATGGCGGTGCTCCTGAAAAGGTTGAGATCAAAAACAAACACGGTGCAGTTGAGATTTTGCGTAAAGTATAAAACAGTGGATTTTGCGGAAAGGATGTGAATCGATCATGCAGGGATGTATGCATGTGATCTCGCTGCTGCTTGCAGCAGCGCTTCTCTTCGGTCTTTTGGTGCTGACCGGCTGTGCGGTCGTCGGAAACGGGGATGAGAAGGTATCGCAAACAGAGAGCGTGAGTGTGACCGAAACAGAGAGTGAAACGGAAAGCGAAACGGAAACTGTGACCGAGACGGAAACGGAAACAGAAACAGAGACGGAGGTCCCGACAACAGAAGCGGAAACCGAACCTGTTTTTGTCTATCCCGACACATTGGAGGAAAATGGACGGGACGGTATCTCACCGGAGTTGATCGTTCCCACACAGGAGGGCTCCTATATCAATCCGCTGACGGGACTTGTTTGTACAAAGGAGCAGTCTGTGCGTCGTCCGGTTGCTGTTATGTTCAACAACATTGCAACGGCACTGCCGCAGCAACAGATCTCCGCGGCGGATGTACTGTATGAGTGCGAGGTTGAAGGCGGTCTGACACGTCTGCTCGGTGTTTTCAACGAATACGAGGATCTGAAAGCCATCGGTTCGATCCGTTCTGCGAGAGAGTATTATATTGACTTTGCTGCAAATCACGATGCGATCTTTGTTCATGCGGGTGGAAGCGATTCGGCGTACGTCGATCTGAAGGGACGCGCAGTCGCCAATATCGACGGTGTCAACGGCGGTGGTGTTACTGCGTTTTTCTATCGGGATCCGCAGAGACTTTTGACCATGCGTCTTGAGCATACGCTTGTCATCGACGGAGATCGGCTGCAGCAGGCGATCGCGTATCGCGGTTACCGCACATCGTATTCGCCGTCGTTCCAATCTCCGCTTCGTTTTGTGGGATCGACACAGCGGGTATCGCTTGTCGGTGATCTTGCGGCAGAAGCGAATGCGGTTACTGTGAAATTCGGATCGCATACAACGACATTTTCCTATGATGCGGAATCCATGCGTTATCTGCGCTCACAGAACGGCAGTATACACATCGACGGCTCGACCGGTGAGCAGCTCGGATTTGAAAACATGATCGTGTTGTTCTGTCCGTATTCCTATACAAACGACGACTATAACCATATCACCATTTCCAATGTCGGTACGGGAAACGGATATTATTTCACCAATGGTATGTACATACCGATTAAATGGAGTAAATCAAACGGTGATGCACCGGTATCGCTGATGTATTCCTCCGGACGTCCGCTTGTTTTAACGCCCGGAAAGACGAATGTCGAAATTGTTTCTTCTGCATCAAGACTTTCGGTACAGTAACGTGTATTTATTGGAATCAAAAAACCGCGACAGGATCCAACGGATCTGTCGCGGTTTTGTTATATATTGCTTTTCGGAATTTGTTTACTGCTCTGTGAATGCATCGTAGAACTTGGGAAGAATAACCTTCAGACGCCGCTCCATCATTGCCCACTGAGTTGCAAGATTGCTCTTGTCACTCAGACCATTTGCAAATCCGGTATCAAAACCGTCGAACAATGACTCACCAAAGAGCTGAATAACGTCGATCTTACGTCCCTGCTCGATGTAATCCATCATCTTCGCAACCTGTGGGACCTTTGCATATCTTCCCTTCAGAGCGGAGTCAAAATATGTGGGGAATACCGAACGGTAGGACTCGCAGGAGAGAGCCTCAACGATCGTACCGATGAATTCCAGACTATCCTCCTGTACGGTGTACGGAATGGTCATCATGTTGTGCTCGCGGTTGATGGTTGTATAATAGGATTCCTGCGCCTCGTTGAATTTCGGAATCGGAATTACACCATAATCCTCCATTACGCGCAGATCGCCAAAGCAGTCATTCAGCGTGCGAATGACAAATGCGACAGAACCGTTTACAAAAAATTCGAGCTCATCGTCTGCCCAAGAACGGGTGAAAACACCGGCGGACTGGAGATATTCCCGCATCTTTGCATCGGCTGTAACCATGGTATCGGTTGCATAAAAGATCGACAATTCGCCGGAATTTACGTCATAGCTGGAATATTCGTGACCGAATGCAAACGGCCATGCATCCATACCGTGCCATGCGCCTTCCTCATGCATAAAGCCGAAAATGTCCTCTTCGTCACGTTCGTTGTTGAGATTCTGATCCGCATAGATATCCTTGGAAATGGTGATGAACTTATCAAATGTCCATGTACCGTCGACAACATAATCGTAAAGGTCTTCAGCATTGAAGCCGTAGTTGGCAAGAAGCGTGGGATTGAAGAACATTGCATAGGTATATGTCAAAGAGGAGATTGCCATGTCAGTTGCAAGGGTATAAAGATGATCGTTGATGGTGCATGACTCGTTTGTGGCCTGATTGTACCAGGGAGAATCAAGCTTGATGACAGGAATATCATTCCAATCGTACAGGACATGATTTTCAATAAAGTAACCCATACGGTCGATACCGTAGGTCATAAGCTCACAGAAATTTTCACCCTGCAGAATTTTTTCAAGGATCTCAGCGGAACGACCAACGGAGAAGGAATTGATTATGACATTGAAACGGTCCTCGATTTTCCCGTTTCTTTTCCAAATGGCATCGTTACAGGGGTCACCTGTTTCACTTTCTACATAAAACTGCCAGATCTCTTCTTCACCTGTAACAATACGGAATTCCGCTTTGTTGAAATCAACGTCCTCAAGGCCGTCTGTGACAAGTTGACGCTTTTCCAGATCTGTGAGTTCGCGAGTATCGGTTTCTGTTTCGGTTCCGAGAACAGTTTCCGAACCCTTTGTGTCCGTTGGAGTGTTTTCGTTGTTGTCTTTGCTGCCGCACGCGATCAGTGTCGATGCGAGGGTAAGCACAGTAAGCATCCATGCAATAGAAGATTTGAATTTCATGATAATTTCCCCGTTTCTGTGTTTTTTTAGGTTCACATATTGGACAAACGATCTGTCACTGTCTATAAGATATCATAATAATAGTTTGTTGTCAATAGTAAATGGAATGTTTTGTATATTCCAAACGCATTTTTCTGCAGAATGATCGTCTTTTAAAAAAGGGGGAGAAAAAAGGAATGCCGCAAGTCTGGCGGCATTCCTTTTTGGGATGCTCATTCAATGTCGATATCAAGTGGCATATCCATCTCATCTGAGACATATTTTCCGTTTTTCTTTCGCTGACGTACACATTCGGAAAGCAAATATTCGATCTGTCCGTTGACGGAACGAAAATCGTCCTCAGCCCAAGCGGCAATCTGATTATATAATTTTTCCGAGAGACGCAGTGGAATCTGTTTTTTTTCAGCCATGGGGATGTCCTTTATTTATTTAGTACAAGCTGCCGGAATTGACGACAGGCTGTGCATCGCGGTTACCGCAGAGAACAACGAGCAGATTGGATACCATCGCTGCCTTGCGCTCCTCGTCGAGTGTTACCGTATCATTTTCCGCAAGACGCTCCAGCGCCATTTCGACCATACCGACGGCACCGTCAACGATCATCTTGCGTGCATCGATGATCGCGGATGCCTGCTGACGCTGCAGCATGACGGCTGCGATCTCGGGTGCGTATGCAAGATAGGTGATACGTGCTTCCAAAACCTCAAGACCTGCCTCCGCGACCTTTTCCTGGATCTCGCTGCGGATACGCGCCGCAACAACATCGGAGGAACCGCGCAGACTTCCTTCGTCAGCCATACCGTCACCGGTGGTATCCACGTTGGGAGCTGCATCATAGGGATAAATGCGGACGATATTGCGCAGTGCGGTATCACACTGCAGGGAAATATATTCCTTGTAGTTGTCAACGCAAAAGACAGCCTTTGCCGTATCGACAACGCGCCATGTCACGGCAATACCGATCTCAACAGGATTACCGAGACAGTCATTGATCTTCTGACGTGCATTGTTGAGTGTCATGATCTTTGTAGAGATCTTTTTGGAAACGACCTCGGCGGATGCAGCGGTCGTACCCGCAGCAGCAGCGAGAACGATATTGGCTTTGTTTGTGCCCTCTACGTCGCCGCTCTGCGCAAGACGTGTCTTTGCGGCAGGATTGATGGCGGAGCAGAAGGGGTTGACAAAATAGAAGCCGTCATTTTTCAATGTGCCGACATACTTACCGAACAGGGTAAGAACGAGTGCCTCACCGGGGTTGATGAGCTTCAGACCGAGGAACGGGATCCATCCGATACAGACCCAGACAGCGCCGATGGCCATGAGCGGAACACCGGACGAATATAAGCCTCTGTCCAGATCGATACCGCCGAGAATGCAAAATGCGAGCGCGCCGAGATAAAGGATCGCGAAAAGGAACAGCATTGCAAGACCGTTTTTCTTTTTTCCGATGATAATTTCTTTCATAATAGGGGTCCTTTCTTGATAGATATAAGTAAGAGTTGCAGTGTGAAATATCCGGGATGATGTGTTCACATCTTCCTGATATCAATATGATATCACAAACATTTCGTTTTGTCAAGAGCTTTTTTGATTTTTTCGGAAAATTCCCAAAAACCGAAAACGATCGGGTAAAAAGCGGCGGAAAAGTACTGAAAAGTATGGATGAGTTTGGGAAAAACTGTAAGATTTCCGTTAAAATTTTGAAAAACTACTGTTATTTGCAAAGAGAATCTGCTATAATATAATAGAGGTAGTATCAAAAGAAATATCACCGCGAAAATACAGACAGAAATGGAGGTGCCGGCGTGGTTGATATTGAAGCGGTTCATGCATTGCGCGATGCGCTGAACGCGATCGGTATCCGTGTTGCAGACGGCGTATGTATGGCACAGCACACGACCTTCCGCATCGGCGGTACGGCTGTCCTTGCGGCATATCCCGTGACAGACAGGGAGGCTGAACAGACGGTTTGTCTTTGCAAACAGTACGGTGTTGCGTGCGCGGTAGTCGGCGGAGGCTCCAATCTCCTTTGTGCGGATGATGGCTTTTGCGGATGCGTAATATTTACGTCGGAGCTTCGGAATATCTGTGTATCCGGTAAACAGATCACGGCAGGCGCGGGTGCACCGCTTGTCAGTGTGGTACGTGCGGCACAAAAGGCATCTCTTGCGGGACTTTCCTTTGCGTACGGAATCCCCGGGACGGTTGGCGGTGCTGTTTATATGAATGCAGGTGCATACGGCACAGAGATAGGCAATCTGATCGAGTCTGTCTGCTATTATGATATCGATCAAGCGTGCACGGTGACCGTATCCGGTGAAAAATGCGGATTCGGATATCGGGAATCGATCTTTCAGGATCAATCGAAGGTGATCCTGTCTGCGGTGTTTTTGTTGACGGACGGCGATCAGGAAGCGATCCGTTCGGAAATGGAGGATCATCTTTTTCAGAGAAGGCAGAAGCAGCCGCTTGATTTTCCGAGCGCGGGAAGTGCTTTCAAACGGGCACCCGGGCATTATACTGCACAGTTGATCGATGAGGCGGGATTGAAGGGCTTGACCGTCGGCGGTGCACAGGTCAGTGAAAAGCATGCGGGCTTTATCATTAACCGCGGCGGAGCGACCGCACAGGATGTACGTGCTCTGATGGAGCAGATACAAACAGTAATATGGGAAAAATATCGTGTCCGTATTGAAGCGGAGATCCGTTATCTTTCGGACTGCGCCCTTCATTTTTGATCAAACGGAAACAGATAGAAAAAGGAACAGAGAATGAAACAGAAGGGAGGGGTCGGTGTGTCATTTGCGTCACAGACAAAAAAAGCGCTGTGTGAGATCAGGGTCAAGAAGAAATGCTGCAGAGAAGCGCTTCTGTTTGGAATTCTTCGTGCCGCATATGTATTTTGTGACAGAGAGATCCGCTTTACCACACGAAGCAGACAAACGGCACTGTTGACAGCCTCGCTGCTTGATGAGTTTTTCGGCATACGGCTTTGTCTTCCCTTTGATGATACCGCTGATACGGCGGAGATAGAGAATGAGAGCGCGGAAAACTGTCAGATCCTGCTTTTGGATGACGATGCGCGTGCGGTAGCGGCTTGCTTTGGAGAGGATACGAGTGGCCGTCCCGATGCATTTCCGCTGATGCTTGCGGATGGGGGATGTGCATCCTGCCGCAATGCGTTTGTGAGGGGTGTCTTTCTGTCCTGCGGTAATGTGACGGATCCAAGCGCCTATTATCATTTGGATCTTGTGTTATCGGAGGATATTTTGGCGGAAAAATTCAGCACATTGCTTTGCGAGATGGGACTTCCGCCAAAGCATACGGCAAGAAAAGGACTTCCCGTTCTCTACTACAAGGGAAGCGAATCCATCGAAGATTTTCTAGGAATGATCGGCGCAAACCGCGCAGTATTTTCCGTGATGGATGCAAAAATATTGAAGGATCTGCGCAATAATGCCAACCGTATCTCCAATTGTGAGCTTGCCAATCTCGGCAAGACCGTTGGCGCGGCGACGGTACAGTATGAGGCGATCCGAGGTCTGATCGAGGACGGAAGGTTCTCTCTTTTGTCAGCAGAGCTCAGACAAACGGCACAGCTGCGGTACGATCATCCGGATCTTCCGCTCAAGGAGCTTGCAGCACTGCATCATCCGCCACTGACAAAATCCGGAATCAATCACCGCTTGCGCCGTATCGTGGAATTTACGAAGTGCGTGGAGACGGATGCAGAGGAATCGTCTGCGAAGATAACAGAAGAAAAAAAGTAACGATTTTAAGCGCGTATTTGATCGTTTGAATGAGAGGAGGGGCGCTATGGAGAGCGGCTTTGTGCATCTGCATTTGCATAGTGAATACAGTCTTTTGGACGGCGCTGTCCGTGTAGCGGACATCCCTCGTCTTGCAAAGGAGGCAGGACATACCGCGGTTGCGCTGACCGATCATGGCAATATGTACGGTGCTGTCGCTTTTTACCGTGCCTGTCGTGCGGAGGGCATTCAGCCGATCATCGGATGTGAGGTTTATGTTGCGCCCAAATCGCGCTTTGTCAAGGTTGCGGATAAGGAGTCCAATTATTATCATTTGGTGCTCCTGGTAGAAAATGCACAGGGCTACCAAAATCTCATTGCGATGGTTTCAAGGTCGTATATGGAAGGCTTCTACGGAAAGCCGCGCATTGATCTTGAATTGCTTTCGCAGTATAAAGAGGGCTTGATCTGTTTGACGGGCTGTCTTGGCGGTTATATCCCGACGCTGCTTTCCCGCGGCGATTATGATGGCGCGCTTTCTTATGCAAGGGAACTTTGTGCGATTTTCGGAGAGGACCATCTCTACCTTGAGATGCAGGATCATGGACTTGCCCTTCAGAAGAGTGTCAACCGTGATCTGCGCCGTATTTCTGCCGAGACGGGCATCGGGCTTGTCGCGACCAACGATGTGCACTATCCGCGCAGAACGGATGCCGATACACAGGCGATCATGATGTGTATTCAGACAGGCAGTGTCATTGCTGACGGCAGACCGCTTGGCTTTGAGACCGATGAGTATTTTTATAAAAGCACGGAACAGATGAGAGAGCTGTTCTATCGGGATGAGGACCGTGATGCTCTGGAAAACACGGTGCGCATCGCAGAACGCTGCTCATTTGATTTCTGCTTTGATAAGCTCTACCTTCCCGTCTTTGAAACAGAGGACGGAACACCTCCTGCCGACTATCTGTGCAGACTTGCAAAGGACGGTCTGCAGCGGCGGATCGAGGAGGGATCGATCGTATTTGATGAGATCCACCCGCGTGCGGAATATGAGGAGCGCATCGACTACGAGCTGCGTACCATCTGCGAGATGGGATACGCGGAGTATTATCTGATCGTATGGGATTTTGTCCGTTACGCCAAGCAGCACGGGATTCCCGTTGGTCCTGGCAGAGGCTCGGGCGCAGGCTCGCTCATTGCTTATCTGATCGGTATCACTGATGTGGATTCTATCCATTTTTCACTGATGTTCGAGCGTTTCCTGAATCCCGAGAGAATCAGTATGCCCGACTTTGATATCGATTTCAGTGATGTCGGTCGAGGAGAGGTCATTGAATATGTAAAGCGCAGATACGGTGAGGACCATGTTGCACAGATCGTGACCTTCGGAACACTTGCGGCGCGTGCTGCGGTACGTGATGTCGGACGTGCGCTCGGTATGCCGTATGCGGATTGCGACCGTATTGCGAAGCTTATCGATCACGATATTCATATCACGCTTGACCGTGCAATGGAGACAAGTGAGGAGCTGCGGACCCTGTACGATTCCGATACTGCGGTACGGCGCTTGATCGATACGGCGAAGGCGCTGGAGGGAATGCCCCGTCATGCCTCGACACACGCGGCGGGCGTTGTGATTACAGACCGTCCCGTGCATGAATATGTTCCGCTTGCCGAAAACAGCGGTATGGCTGTCACGCAGTTTGACATGGACACGGTTGCGGCACTTGGACTTTTGAAGATCGATTTTCTCGGACTGCGTTATCTGACGGTGATTTCGGATACGGAGGCGCAGATCCGCGAGCAGGATCCCGCATTTTCGGCAGCGACGATCCCGCTTGATGACCGTGCAACTTATGAAATGATCGGTGCGGGAAAAACTGCCGGTGTCTTCCAGCTGGAGTCCGGCGGTATGCGTGCGATGCTGACGCAGCTTGCACCCGATAATATCGAAATGATCGTTGCGGCGATCTCTCTTTACCGCCCGGGACCGATGGACTCGATCCCGAAATTCCTTGAAAACAGAAAGCATCCGGAGAAGGTGACCTATCCGCATCCGTCACTGCGCGATATCCTTGATGTGACCTTCGGCTGTATTGTATATCAGGAGCAGGTTATGCAGATATGCCGCGTGGCGGCGGGCTATTCCTATGCAAGAGCAGATCTTGTGCGCCGCGCAATGTCCAAAAAGAAGACGGATGTCATGGAGAGGGAGCGTACGGCATTTATCTTCGGACAGAAGGATGATGACGGCCGTGTCATCAATGTCGGTGCAGTTGCAAACGGTATCGATGAGATGACGGCAGGTGCGCTTTTTGATGATATGTCGGCCTTTGCAAAATATGCATTCAATAAGAGCCACGCATCGGCGTATGCCTTTACCTCCTATCGGACCGCCTATTTGAAATGTCATTACCCCGCGGAGTATATTTCTGCGCTGCTGACCTCTGTTTCCGGTAATCAGAACAAAACAGCGGAGTACATTGCCGAGGCACAGCGCCTGCATATCTCGATTCTTGCGCCGGATATCAATGAGAGCGAAAAGCATTTTCATGCCGCAGTCGTAAACGGAAGACCGTCGATCCGATTCGGTCTTCTTGCCGTAAAAAATGTCGGCGTGACCTTTGTCGATGCCATACTCAAGGAGCGTGCACGACGGAAATTTTCCGATTTTGAGGACTTTGTCGCGCGCATGACAGAGCATGAATGCAGCAAGCGTCAGGTTGAGGCCTTGATCAAATGCGGTGCGTTTGATGCGCTTCCCCAGAAGCGCAGTCAGCTTTGTGTCAGCTATGAAAAGATCGTGGCGCAGTACGCAGAGCGTGCGAAGATCGTTGTAACGGGACAGATGGATCTCTTTTCCGCATTCAGCGTGGAGGCTGCATCCGGTTCGATCGAAGGTCAGGCGCCGAAGCGTTATGACTATATGGATATTCCCGAGCTTTCCCTCAGAGACAAGCTGCTCTTTGAGAGGGAAGCCACAGGACATTGCTTTTCGGGACATCTTCTTGATGATTTCCGACTGCATTTGCAGCAGCTTTCTCCCGATGAGATCAGCGATATCCTCGTATCCTTTGAGGACGGGGTGAGCAGCGGTCTGTTTGCGGATAAGCAGCAGGTACGCATTGCGGGTATCGTTTCGGGTATCGTCGCAAAGGTGACAAAAAAAGGAGACACGATGGCGTTTGTTACGCTGGAGGACCGCTATGCTTCAATGGAGGTCATTGTCTTCCCGAAGGTGCTTGAAAAATGCAGAGGGTATCTGACACAGGACACAGCGCTTTTTGTGATCGGTGAGCTTTCGTGTCGTGAGGAGGAAGCACCGAAGGTTCTTGCCCGTGACATCCTGCCGCTGCATACCGATACGGCGTTCCGTGCACGGGCGGAAGCAGAGGGCGGGGGCTCTGCGGTCCCGTCACCATCTGCCAAAGCTTCGGCAAGAGCCGCACAGCATACGGGTGTGTCTGTTCCTGCGGGTGCAAAAACACTGTATCTTCGTGTGCCGCGTATTGACGATGGGAATATCCTGTACGCAAAAGCAGAAAATCTTGTGGAGATCTTTTCTGTGAATGGCAGCATGGGGATGCCGGGTGTATCCGTTGTGTTCTTTGATGAAGAAAAGAGAGAATACCGGCGGTATAATGGTGGTGCTGTTATGCTGACACCGTATATACTGCATGAATTTGAAAGTCTGCTTGGGGCTGAGAATGCCATTCTTCGCTGACGGCAGACAATTGAGGTATGATATGAACGAAATACAAAATCAGAATATCAAGAAAGAGACTGCGCCGGAAGCAGACAAGGCGGTCCGCGAGGAACGGAGTGCACGAAGAACGCCTATGCAGGCATCCCGTACCGTTGATGGACGGGGACACCGCGATCGCGGCAGTCATGCCACTGCATCGGAAAGGGATCCGCTTTCCTCAACTACAACGGGAAGCATCCCCGTTCAGCAGATCCGCGGGCAGTTGCATGAGGATGCGGCTGTGCGTGCATCTGCATCGTTATCGGCGGACACTGCAGAGACTGCTGTGCAGAATCCATCCGCTGCGGATCATATGCAAAAGCATCAAACGGAACAAACCGCAGATGCAGAAAAGCCGGTTCAGCCGCTCAAAAAGACATCTGCTCCCGAGAAAACAGAATCGGAAAGATCGGAGGATAGCGATCGGAAACGGAAATCGCCGTCTGATGAAACTCTGATCGACCGCATTTTCAATCAGGTGAAAAAGAAGATTTCTGTCAATGCACCGCCTCAAAAAAAGGAGAAAAAAGAGGGCAAGATCGATTGGGGCAGGGAGACACTGCATGCCTTTGGGATCATGGGAGCAGTGATCCTGCGGATCTTTTCGTGGATGCTTGATATCTTGTTGACGGTATGTCTGATCGGCATGATCACGGGAACGATCGTCGTCGGCGTATTTGCACTTTGGATCAAAAACTACGTCGATCCGACCGTTGATTCGACGATCCTGTCGACAAGTCAAGATTTGACAACGCAGCTTTATTACATGGATTATTCCGATGATCCTGCGGGTGTTCCCGTGGAGATCGAGGACCAGCGTCTTCACAGCACAGAAAACCGTCTTTATATCAGCTATACAGAGCTGCCAAAGGATCTGGTCAATGCGTTTATCGCAGTAGAGGATCATCGCTTTTGGACACACAAGGGTGTGGACTGGTATGCAACATGCGGTGCGACATTCAAGTTTATGCTTGGACTTGGATCACGCGGTGGTTCGACCATCACACAGCAGCTTGTCAAGAATCTGACACAGGATGACGATGTTACGATTCAGCGTAAAGTGCAGGAGATCTTCCGCGCATTGAATCTGGAAAAACAGAAATCCAAGGAAGAAATCATTGAGCTGTACCTCAATACCATCAACTTCGGTCAGGGCTGTTACGGTATCCGTGCGGCTGCACAGAAGTATTTCAATAAGGATGTTTCTGAATTGAATCTGACGGAGTGTGCTGCGCTGGCGGCGATTCCGAAATCTCCAACAAAATATAATCCCTATCGTAATCCCGAGTATAATAAGGAGCGCAGAGAGACAGAGGTGCTCAAGGAAATGCTTGAGCACGGTCTGATCACACAGGCGGAGAGAGATCTTGCCGTCAGCCGTGAGCTTGTTTTGGATGTGCAGGAAAGCGATGCTGTTACCGGAACAACAACAAACTCCTGGTATACGGATGCTGTGATCGAGGATGTGATTGCCGATTTGCAGGAAAAGCTTGGTATTTCGTATATCGCCGCATCCACGATGCTGTATTCCGAAGGCCTTTCCATCTATACCTGTATGGATCCCTTCGTTCAGCAAACCTTGGAGGACGTGTTTGAGGACGATTCGAATTTCCCCAACGTTTCGAGTGCTGTCAAGCCGGAGTGCTCGATGGTTGTTACCGACCCGGAAACGGGATGTATTCTCGGACTTGTCGGCGGAAGAGGGGAAAAAACGAGCTCGCGTCTGTTTAATATTGCAACGATGGCGAAGCGTTCTCCCGGTTCATCGATCAAGCCGCTTACCGTTTATGCGCCTGCTTTGGATGCGGGCTTGATCACATACGGCAGCGTCATTGACGATACGCCGTTTATGTTCAACGAAAAAACAAACAGCAACGGAGATGTTACCTACACCTCGTATCCTGCGAACCTTCCCGCGGTCTATAACGGCTTGACGACCATCAATTCAGCGATCGAGCGTTCTGTTAATACCATTGCAATGAAGGTTCTCGATATGTACGGTACACAGAATGCATACGATTTTTCTCAGAAGATCGGACTGAACAGCATTACCGATCATTATGTGCGAGTGGACGGTGCGGTCCTGTCGGACGTAGACTATGCGCCACTGTCGCTTGGTGCGCTCACCGTTGGTGTTTCTCCGAGGGAAATGACACAAGCGTACTCCTTCCTTGCCAATGAGGGTATTTATACAGAAGCGCGGACCTATTGGAAGGTGCTTGATAAAAACAATGAGGTTCTGCTGGATAACACTGCAGAAACGACGATCGTTACCAGTGCACAGACGGCATCGATCATGACAAAAATGCTGCAGAATGTCGTGAAAAACGGTACTGCAAAGGCAGTAACATTGCAAAAGTATGTGGATGTTGCCGGAAAGACCGGTACTGCGACCGACGACTTTGACCGTTGGTTCTGCGGTTATACACCGTATTATGTTGGTTCCTGCTGGTTCGGTTATACGGAGCAGAGAACCATTGGCTCCATTTCCACGATCAGTCCTGCAACCTATATTTGGGATGTGGTAATGACGAGACTGCATCAGCCGTTGATCGAGGAATCGCAGACAACGGGAGAACCCTTGAAAACATTTGATCTTGCGGCGGGTGTCGTTACGGCGACCTACTGTGCGGATTCCGGAAAGCTCATCACGAGTACTTGTCAGTGTGATCCGCGCGGCAGCCGTGTGAGAACGGGATATTTTACGCAGGAAAGTGCGCCGACGACCGCGTGTGACGTTCATGTGCTCGTGGATTATGACAAGGTCACGGGGGCTGTTGCTTGTGAAGACTGTCCGAAGGAAAACATTGTTAAGATTGCGCTGGTTCAAGTAGAGAACCGTGATTTCCCGCGCGAGGTAACGGTGACAGATGCACAGTATGTGTACCGGGATTGGTCTGTAGAGGACGGTGTTACCGATTCTGCATCTCTTCCGTTTTTCCATGCGCTTGTCGGAGAAGACCGTTATGTCGGTACGTCGGGTACGCTGACGCGTGCTGTAAACAGCTTTTGCTTTGAGCATTATAAAGAAAAGCCCAAAGAAACGGAGCCTGTTGATACACAGACGCCGACCACGACACCTCCGCCCTCTGTCGAGCCGGAGACCGATCAGCCGAGTGTTCCCGATGAGCCTGTTGTCTCTGATGTGGTAACGGAGCCTTCGTCGGAGCCTTCGTCGGAGCCGAGCGTCGAGCCTCAGCCGATCGATCCCGATGTTGAGACACCGCCTGAGGCGCCGGAGTCACCGGATACAAGCGAGGAAGAGCAGAGCGAGGGAACGGAGCCGATCCTTTCAACGGAAGCACCTACGGAAGCCATAGAGGATCAAGACGTTCCCACTACACCGGGGACAGATGACGGCGACGGTACAGCTGCTGCTTGAGAACAGATAATATTTGATTGATACGAGCGAGAAAACACCGCCGCAGTTCCGGATAAGGTCTGCGGCGGTATTGCTCGGTATCTGCAGAATAAGAAAGGGACCTTCGCATAGCGGAGGCTTTGGATAAGAATATGGCAAAAACAGAATGGCGTGGCGGTGCGATGCTGGCGCCGCTTCCGCCTGCGATGATCAGCTGCGGAACAATGGAGGAAAGCAATATCATAACGGTTGCATGGACGGGGATCCTTGGTACGATCCCGCCGAAAACATACATTTCGGTGCGTCCCCGTCGGCATTCCCATAAGATGATTTCGGAAACACGGGAGTTTATCATCAATCTGACAACGGAGGAGCTGGTACGTGCTGCAGACTATTGCGGTATGTATACGGGCGCGAAGGTGGACAAGTTTGCAGCCTGTCAGCTTGAAAAAGAGGCGGTAGACGGTTTTATGTGTCCAATGATCGCACAAAGTCCGCTTTCTCTTGCGTGCCGTGTTACCGATATTGTACCTATGGGAAGTCACGATATGTTCTGCGCGGATATCGTGTCGGTCCATGTGGATGATAACCTGATCGATGAAGGCGGGAAATTACATTTGGAAAAGGCTTCACTTGCTGCATTTGCACACGGCGCTTATTACGGACTTGGCAGGCAGCTAGGTACCTTCGGTTTTTCTGCAGCCAAAAAGAAGAAAAAGCACCGTGGTTCCCCAAAAGCGGGAACCGCGGCAAAAAAACGATCGTCCTGAGGAGGTGCCGTATATGGCACAGTTGAAAACGGAGTATATCTTGAACAATGGGGGAACACTGTCGACACCCTTTCTCGAGGCACCGTACCGTACTTGGGAGGAGGTCTATCCAAGACCGACTATGGTACGCGGAGAGGATACTTATCGTATTCTGAACGGAATATGGAAGCTGTCGAGACGAAATCGACGTGGGGAGCTATGTGAGGTCGGAGAGATCTGTATGCCATTTTCTCCGGAGTCTGCACTTTCCGGGATCGAAAGTACCTTGCGCAAGGGGGAGAGGTGGCTCTATACACGCAGCTTCCGTGCACCGATGGTGACTGACGGTCACGTGCTTTTGCACCTGCCGCAGATCAGGGAGAAATACCGGATTACGGTCAATGCATGGTGCTCCGAATGGATGGAGGGAAGCGTTGCGGGCAGTACCCATGAGATCACAGCGTATCTTATGTCCAACGATTCGGAAAATCGGATCAGCATCGAGGTTTGTTATACTGCCGATGTGAATATTCCGTATGGAAAACAGCGCGGAAAGCGCGGCGGAATGTGGTATACGCCGACGACCGGCATCCGCGGTACTGTATGGGTGGAGACGGTTCCGGGACAGTATGCGGAGAAGATTACCGTAACGCCATCGTTGAATGACGTAACGATCGCGGTCAGTGGTTTTTCGGAGGAAGCGGAAAAGACGCTCTTGATAGAAACGGAACAGGGAGAGAAGTGTGTACACTTTGTGGGTAGTCAAGTAACGGTTGCTTTGGATCAACCTCACCGATGGACACCCGATGATCCGTTTTTGTATCCGTTTACGCTGACCTGCGCAGAGGACTGTGTCAAGTCGTATTTTGCGCTTCGTACCTTTGGGATTCGCAAGGTCGGAGATACTCCGTATCTTTGTTTGAACGGCGAGCCGTATTTCTTCCACGGACTTCTTGATCAGGGATATTATCCTGATGGCATTGATCTTCCCGCATCGCCGGATGCGTACCGATTTGACGTGATGACAGCAAAGGAGCTTGGCTTTCGGATGCTACGAAAGCATGCAAAGCTGGAGGATCCCTACTTTTATTATACCTGCGATGTTTGCGGTATGGTCGTTTTTGCGGATATGGTAAACAACGGCAGGTACGTGTTCCTTCGGGATACAGCGCTGCCGACGGTCGGTATTCGGCACGGAATTCGGCGATTTGCTTCCCAAAGGCAGAGGCAGATGTTTCTGTCGAATGCTGAGGCGGCCGTGCAGTGCTTATATCACCACCCGAGCGTTGCTTATTATACGATCTTCAATGAGGGATGGGGACAGTTTTCCCCCGACGAGGTGTATTTGCGCCTGCGTACACTCGATCCGACCCGGATCTGGGATACGACCTCCGGATGGTTTTTCGGTCGGAAAAGCGATGTGCAGAGCGAGCATGTCTATTTCCGCGCGTTGGATCTGAAGCCAAGGGGCGAAAAGCCGCTTGTGCTCTCGGAATTCGGCGGTTATTCTCTCGCAGTAAACGGTCATATGTACTGCGGGGGAAGAATATACGGCTATAAAAAACACGCCACTGCAGAGGAGCTTGCAGAGGCGTTGAAAAATTTGTATCTTGTTGAGGTGAACGCAATGATTGCGCGCGGTCTGTGTGCATCTGTTCTGACACAGCTGACGGATGTCGAGGATGAGGTCAACGGACTGATCACCTATGACCGCCGTGTCATGAAGGTCGATGCATCTGTCATGCAACCGATTGCACAGACCTTGAAGAAAACGTTTGAGGAGATTTTGCATGGAGAGAGAGCAAAAGAGACGGATCGGTAAAACGTGGTACACGGATGCTCGTTATGCATCAACACGTATTGCATTGCTGTTGATGACGGCAAGTGCCATTATTCGCACGGTATACTTCGCTGTGCGTGCTGTTCCGCCGTCGATGACGGAATGGATCGTACATCTGCTTCTGCCGATCGGTGCGGCAGCGGTGTTTGATGTTGTGATCCTGCGGTACGCACGTACACATCTTCACCTGACTTGTGTTTCCGTATGGATGGGTGTGCTGTTTTTTGCATGGAAGGCGTTTTCGTTTGAAAGCAGACTGCATACAATTCTGTGTTTATTTCTGTATACGGCGGTGTTGGTGCTCTATACGATGGTGGTGCTTTTCGGTATCGGCCCCAAAGAATTGCTGTATTTGCTGTTTGGTCTTCCACTTCTTTACCACATCTTTGTTGAGGATCTGCAGGAGTATATATTGGCGGATCCAAGACCCCCTTTTTTGGAATGGCTTCCCGAAATCTCGGTACTGTGTATTATGGGGGCGTTGCTTGCTCTTTCGGTTGCACTGGAGCGGCGTGATGGAGGGGAAGGACGGATATAACACGGTACCTTCCTGTGTCAGTTTGCTTGAAAATCGATAATCTGTTCGTATTATATACGTTTTGTACAGAAAAGTTGAACCGCATGGTTCCAATGATCAGACTGCAGCATTGGACAAATGTTCTTTTAGATCGAAAAAAGAAAAAACGATTCATGTCAAGATCGACCAGAACATCTTTGTTCTTCCAAAATTTTTAAAAAATGACAAAATAATGGAATTTGTGGACTGTCTGTGGATAAGTCTGTGGAAACGGTTGATAAATGTCATTTCGTAGTGGTTTTTACATAAAAAACGCTACTATCTGTGGATAACCATGTGGAAAAGTCAATTTTTCGTGTGGATAACGTGTGGTTTTCAACCGGCTGCATCCATAACTTCCAGACCCGGATACAACGAATCTGCCTCTGAAAAGAGCAGATCATAATGCATTTCATACATTGCCCAAAAGACGGTAATATCGTCTTCCGCAGCAGATACCTGTATGGATCTTGTTGATACAGGCGCCGTGACCGGTTTTGCTGCATGGACGGAAGGTACGGCACGCATGGGGCGACGGCGGCGAAGGGGATTTGAGACGGGAATCGTATTGGATATATTCATAACAGTACCTCCTTGATGAGAAAATTTGTTCGTTTTTGGTGGATGAACAAATTATAGCACAAATGTTCTGCTTTGTCAAGCGCTTTTTGAAAAAATCCGAAAAAATGTTCGGGATTTATGCAAAAAAATACTGCGTTTTACAAAAACGCAGTATTTTTTTTGTCGCTTCGGCTCAATTGCCGTTTTTGATATGTACATCCATCTGCGGGAAGGGGATCTCGATGCCGTTTTCATCAAAGGCACGCTTTACATTTTCCATCAAAGAGAAATAAACGGTCCAATAATCTTCGTTTTTTGTCCAAGAACGGCTGACAAAGTCGATGGAGCTTGCGTTTTGCGTGATGAGTCCGACAAACGGTTGGGGATCGGAGAGAACGAGCGGATTCTCGGAGACTGTTTTCAGAATAATGGCTTTTACCTTTTCGATATCTGCTTCGTAGGAAACAGAGAAGGTGATGTCGACACGGCGCATTTCCTTAGCGGAATAGTTGGTAATGACACCGTTGGAGACGGCACTGTTGGGACAGACGATCCGCTTATTGTCAACGGATGTGATAATCGTGTAGAACAAATTGATGTCTTCAACAACACCTGAAACGCCGGCACACTCTACAAAGTCACCCACCTTGAAGGGCCGGAACAGCATCAGCATAATGCTGCCTGCAATATTGGAAAGCGAGCCCTGCAGTGCAAGACCGATCGCAACACCTGCTGTTGCGAGCAGTGTCAGGAAGGATGTTGCGGGGATACCGAGAATACCTGCGGCAGAGATGATCACAACAACATAAAGGACGACCTTGAGGACATTTTGCAGGAAATGCTGTACGGTCGTATCCATCTTTTTCGCACTCTTGACCCCAAAGAGCTTTTTAACGATCCATTTCGAAAGGTTGATACCTACAATAAGTACGACCAGTGCACCAATGAACTTAAGTGCAAACGTGGTTGCAAAAGAGGTGAGGGCATTCATAATCGCTTCAAGATTCGCAGGGAGCATGTAAAAATTCCTTTCTGTATTGAAATAATAAAACCAAAGAAGATAACTGCATGGTTGTCATGATGGCACCCCCGGCGGGAATCGAACCCACGACTAATCCTTAGGAGGGACTTGTAATATCCACTTTACTACGGGGGCAAATATGAAATTTGTAAAAAGCAACCGCTCTATTCTATCGGATGCCGGGATATCGGTGTCCGCACTGCAGTGCAGGCGGACACAATTATATTATACCACGAAAAAGGAGTATCGTCAATATTTTAATGCAAGAAATCCCGATTGTTAAAGCATCGGAAAAAGCAGAAGAACGAGAACACCGAGGAGGATGCGGTATACTGCGAATCCCTTGAATGTATGGCGTTTGACATAATCCATGAGAAAACGGATGGAAAAGAGCGAAATGATAAAGGACACGAAAACACCGACCGCCAACAAAACAAGCTCTGTCTGCGTAAAGGAAAGCCCGAATTTCAAAACCTTCAGAAGGGAACTGCCGAACATCACGGGAATGGCGAGCACAAAGGTAAATTCGGCGGCAACGGTTCTGGAAAGACCGAGAAGGAGCGCGCCGAGAATGGTTGCGCCCGATCGGGAGGTCCCCGGGAAAACAGCAGCAATCAGCTGAAAGAGTCCGATCATGACAGCCGCGCGATACGTGATGGCGTCAATATCGGTGATGTGAGGCAAATGGTCACACATCCGTTTTTCCACATAGAGAAAAACAATGCCTACAAGTATCAGCATGACTGCGACTGTGATAGGATTGTATAAGTACGGCTCTGTCAGGTCATCGAGCAAAAATGCGTACAGTGCACCCGGGATGCAGGCGATGATGACCTTGTACCACATCGAAAGACAGCTCCCCCGAACGATCTCCGTGCCCTTTTTGAAAGAGAAAGGGCAGATGCGATTCCAAAAAAGCACAACAACAGCAAGGATCGCGCCAAGCTGAATGACAACGAGGAACAACTCCCAAAAGGCATCGGACACATTCATCGGTAACAACTTTTCCAAAAGGATCAGATGACCGGTGCTTGAGATGGGGAGCCACTCGGTGATGCCTTCGACGACACCGTACAAAATCGATTTTAAGATCTCAAGGAAAGAAATCATAGGGATATCCTTTCATGCATCTGTCCGCGTTTCAGACAGACATCGGATCAGTTTTCGTTTAAGAAGGCAACCTCCTCTGCGGTGGTCTCCTGCTCGCGGAATTGGAGATTGTAAAGACGGCGGTACAAGCTGTCCTCATTCTGCATCAGTGTATCATGCGGACCACGCTCGGTGATCTTGCCGTCGGCAATTACGACGATCTCGTCTGCATTTTTGATGGTGGACAGTCTGTGTGCGACAACGAGTGTGGTTCTGCCGTGGCAGAGTGCATCAAGTGCCTGCTGAATAAGGATCTCTGTGGTATTGTCAAGTGCACTGGTTGCCTCGTCGAGGATCAAAATGGAGGGGTTCTTGAGAAAGACGCGGGCGATGGAGAGCCGCTGCTTCTGTCCGCCGGAAAGACGGACACCGCGCTCTCCGATCTCGGTATCATAGCCGTTGGGGAGTGTGACAATATAGTCATGAATATTGGCTGATTTTGCGGCGTTCTCGATCTCCTTCTGTGTCGCATTCGGACGGCCGTAGAGGATGTTTTCCCTGATCGTACCGTTGAACAAGAAGACATCCTGCTGTACGATACCGATGCTTGCTCGAAGCGACTCCATGGTGATATCGCGGATATCGATGCCGTCGATCTTGATCGATCCGCCTGTATGACGGTAAAAGGCAGGGATCAGGTGACAGATCGTGGTCTTGCCGCCGCCTGAAGGACCGACAAGCGCGACCTTCTGTCCTTTTTTGATATCAAGATTGACACCGCGCAGTACCTCCTTTGCACCGTCATAGGAGAATTCAACGTTTTCGAATGAAATATTGCCGTGGACGGTTGTAAGAGGTTTGGCATTGGGATCATCGGATTCGGGGGCTTCATCCATGATTTCGAGGAAACGGCGGAAGCCGGTGACACCGCTTTCGTATTGTTCCATGAATCCGATCAGTGTTGTGACGGGATTGATAAAGAGATTGATGGAGATGATGAATGTAGAATAGTCGGGGAAAGAGATGTCGCCCTTGAATAGGAACAAACCACCTGCAATCAAAATGACAACATTGAAAACATCGGTGACAAAGGATGAGCCGGAATGAAACTTTGCCATGGCATTGTAGGAATCACGGCGCGCATCGATGAATTGTGCATTACCGTTTTCGAATTTTTTCTGTTCTTCCTTTGTGTTGGTAAATGCCTTGGTTACCCGGATACCGGAGATGGAGGATTCGAGCGCAGCATTGATGACAGCCATGGATTTCCGTGTTTCGGTGAAGGCATCATCCATTCTTTTACGGTATACTGCTGTAACGATACAGAGCAGAGGTACACACGCAAAAATGATCAGTGTCAGCGGAACGCTGATGGTACAAAGATATGTAAAGGATCCGATGATCATGATACCGCTGATGAGAAGATTTTCCGGTCCGTGATGCGCAAGCTCGGAGACCTCCATCAGGTCGTTTGTCATACGGGACATGATCTTTCCTGTTTCGTGATTGTCGAAATAGGAGTAGGGGAGCTTTTGGAGATGATTGAACATATCTGTACGCATTTGTGCCTGCATACCGACACCTACCATATGTCCCCAGTATTGGACGAAATAACGGAGATACATACGCAGAAGATACAGCAAAAGCAGTCCGATACCGCAGATAAGAAGCATACGGATATTTTTGTTCGGTACAAAGTCTTCCAACATAACAT
>JAFQMO010000088.1 GCA_017414385.1 Clostridia bacterium | reverse complement strand
CCGATGGGTGACGAGGTATCTCTTGGAATTGCTATGGTGAGAATAGCAGCTTGTTATTTTAGAATGAATCGGCTGGAAGAATGTGATACGGCATTGCACAAGGGATATCAGTTGATTCGAAACAGATTTAACGATGAAACCTGGGAATCATATCACGGCATAGAACATTATCGAAGACCCTACCGCGAAATGGGCCTCGACGAATACAAACCGTGCATCTGATGACATTCCTAATGTTATCATCCGCACAGGCTGCAATCAACGCTACAAGTTAATTTGTCGGCGTATTGCTGTGTAAACACAATATAAGTGAATCCCCACTGAGTATCCTCGGTGGGGTTTTCTGATTGCAGATATTGACTTTTTGATATGCTTATAGTATAATAAATTTGCTAAATGAAAAAAGAAAGGGTGTTTTGTTATGTATCAGATCGAGCTTGGAAAAAGCGGACTTCTTGTGCCGACGATTGCGGTCGGCTGTATGCGTATTTCCGACATGAGCGACAAGGAGGTATCTGCGTTTGTGGATACGGCTCTTTCCATGGGCGCAAATTTCTTTGACCATGCGGATATTTACGGCGGCGGTGAGAGTGAGGTCGTATTCGGACGTGCCATTTCCGCGTATCCCCGTGAAAGCATTCTGATTCAGACCAAATGCGGAATCTGCGGCGGGAAATATGATTTTTCCTATGAGCATATCGTATCCTCTGTGGAGGGCAGCCTGAAGCGGCTCGGTGTGGACTATGTGGACACACTGCTTCTTCACCGTCCCGATGCGCTGATGGAGCCGGAGGAGGTTTCGCGTGCCTTCGATCATTTGAAGACAACGGGCAAGGTCCGTCATTTCGGCGTTTCCAATCAGAATCCTTATCAAATGCAGCTTTTGCAGAACGCCCTTGATATGCCGCTTTGTGCAAATCAGCTGCAGTTTGGCATTATGCATACACCGATGCTTCAGTCGGGCATCAATGTCAATATGCAGAACGGACCTGCTGTCAACCGTGACGGCGGCGTGCTTGACTTTTGCAGACTGAACAAGATCACGATCCAGCCGTGGTCTCCCATGCAGCACGGCTTTTTTGACGGCTGCTTTATCGACAATGAGCAGTTCCCCGAGGTCAATGCTGTAATGCAGACGCTTGCGGAAAAATATGGCGTCAGCAAAACAACGATCGCGATCGCATGGATCCTCCGTCATCCCGCCAAAATGCAGCCCATCACGGGAACGACCAACCTGACCCGTCTGCGCGATTGTCTGCGTGCGGCAGAGGTTACCTTGACACGAGAGGAATGGTACGCCGTATATCTCGCTGCGGGCAACGAGCTTCCCTGATTTTTAACGTAAAGAATGTCCCAATGTATTCTGCTGCATTGGGGCATTTGCAGTGATCGGGTGAAATACAAAAAGAAAGCATCGGTATCAAGTAGAGATACCGATGCTTTCTTTTTTTATGGCGTAACTGTGATGTACATACGTCCGTTGTTTCTATTCCACTGAAGAATGGTACCGTCCTCATATACGGCATAGATATTTTGCGCATCGCTGTAAAGATTGGATGCCTTGCTGTCACGCTTGACAAGCTTGTTATTGCCGTCATTGTCCACATAATAGATCTGATTGTAGACATCCATAAACACGGTATTGGTACCGTCAGTCTCAAGCTCCTTGATCAGGATGTCGGTCTGCAGATAATAATTGTCCTGATAGGTCCATGTATTCGGATAGGGGATACCGTTGGAATAGAAGGAACCGTTGGAATCGATCCATCCGTAGTAGGATCCGCTTGCGGCAAAGTCTACAACATAGGTTGTGGAGGAGGAGAGACGCATCCATTTCAGAGGAACGTCGATGCTTGCAGTATATACGGTGCCGTCGACGGCGAGTGCATATACAGTATTTTCCGTTACACGGACGGCGCTGATGGCAGGAAGGGCACAGGGAACGATCTTATGGGAAGCGTAGATTCCGCTATAACACAAGGTACCGTCTTTCTTCAGAATGAACAGAATACCCGGTGCACCGTCGATGGCAGCAACATCACCGCTGCTTGTGATCCTGGTCCATCCGGCAGTGGGAGTCAGTGAGCCGTAAGCAGATCCGATCTGTCCCCAACGGTTTTCGCCTGCTGCCCAAAGATCGTGTGCATCGTCGATGACGTACGTTGTTTTTCCGTATGCGTATACGGCGTGTGCATTACCCGAAAAATCCGCATCCGCAAAGGCATGCTGCTGTACGCCGATGATACCGAGCGATGCCGTTGTACCGAGCTGACCGAGGACGTTGCTGCCCCGCGTCATGACCTCACCGTTGCTTGTGTATACGGTATGCTCGGTTGCCTGTGCATAGATATGCGGCTTTTCGTATTTCTGCATGATGGCATCGGTCAGCTTTTCATAGTAGGTGTTGTCATCTGTTTGAGAGATCATGGTGTGCAGAATACTGATCTTTCTGCTTTCGTCACCGTAGGAATCATAGATGTCGAGCAGCGCATCGGCGATCTGCGGGTGCATTTTATCGTTGCTGATGACATCTGTCAGGATCCGGATCGCAAACTCCTTCTCTCCTGCACCGTTGTATGCCTTTGCAAGACCGATACGTGCTTCGGTGTTGGTCGGATCGAGCGTGATCGCGTTGGAAAAAGCGAGGATCGCACCGGAATAATCCAGGTCGTTGAGACAGTCCTGTCCGAGATTACAGTGATAATTGGAGGAGGACTCGTTTGCAAGGATGTGATACAGTGCGGTACCGACGAGAACGACGGCAACAAGGATCAGAGGGAAGAGGATTTGCAGTCGGTATTTTTTTGTCAATTCCATATCTTCACTCCTTTCACGGCATGATGACGCGTAGCTCATCGCCATGGTAAACGATTTGATAGCTGCCGTAAGCGATCATGTAGGGAACACTTGTGTAATAGTCGTAGGCGTAATCGTTGCTGTTAAGCTGCAGTGCGCCGTAGCCGTAGACGGTTGCACCCTCCGGAACGGTATACTGCAGATAATATCCGTCCTGCAGTGCCTGATCGATTTGTGCACGGTTGACAGAGACGGCGAGAACACCGTTTGCGTATGCGGAAAACAGCTGGTCGTCGCGTAGATAGGGACGGTCGATGACAAGTGTTTGATCGGACAGAAGCATGACATTGCCGCCTTCCATCCGAAGATCTCCAAACATCAGCTCCGTGCTGACATTCAGCAGATCACCGACACAGCACATATTGTCAAAGGTGTGCTCATTTCCGTTTGCATCCTTGAGGATGATATCCTGCCAGCCCTCTTTGAATGTGGGAGGGACGGAGACCTCGATATAAGACCCGCCAAGAGCGTCGGAGTAGCCGAAATTATAGGTGTTGTCCTCATTGAGAACGACTGCGTTTCCGCCGATGACGATCTCTGTGACGTATGCGAGATTGATGCCGTGGAGTCCGATCCGGAGATCCTCACCGTATTGCTGTGCGTTTAACAGGTCGGTTTTATCCAGAAGCGGACGATCTACATAATGCAGCTCGGGTGCGGGAGATGTGGCAACCGTATAGGTGTACTGCAGGCTGGTTCCCGATTTCACAGTGCTGACAAAGAAATACCGTGTGATCTCATCTACGGTTTGCTCGGGAACAGTATAACGGATCTCGATCTCATTTCCGATCATGCCGACCAGATTGAGATAAACGTTGATCAGCTCAGCGGAGGTGGCAGCGCGGATATATTGACCGCCCGTCGCATCGGCAATGGATTGCAGGAGGTCATCGTTGACGCCGCCGAAGCCGATACAGTGGATGACACAGCCCATATCAGCAGCAGAACGTACAACGTTCATATCAATGGAGCTTTGTCCGTCCGTCATCAAAAGGATGGTCTTGCGGTTGGTACCGGAGCGGAGAAGCTCGATGGCTCCCTCAATACCCGCTGTAATATTCGTGCCGCCGTCAGCACGGATATTGGACACGGATTCAGCGGCAAGAACGTGGTTGCTGTCCATGGGACAGATGATCTCATAAGAGCCTTCAAATCCGACGATGCCAATGCGTGTTTTCTTGGTATCGAGGGCGTTGATGAAGCCGTACAGCGCTTGCTTGAGGTCCTCTGTGGGGGATCCGCCCATGCTTCCGCTTTCATCGACGACACAGCAGATATCCATCTTGACATCCTCTGCGTTCAGCTTTTTGATCTTATAAGAGACCTCTCGGTTGGTGTCACGGACGATACTCTTTTTGGAGGAAAGAAGCTCGTCGATCACGACATCACGTCCCGATACGGTAACAACGATCTCGGGATAATTGCTTGTGTCAATTCCGGAGATGTACAGATCACTGCCGTATGTTTTCTGCTCGGTGATCAGATATTCCACGAAGGCTTTTGTCAGGGGATTGCTTCGTGTGCCGATGAAATCACTTCCGGTAGAGGAAAGAAGGGTGGTCATTGCTTCCTTGAATTCTTCGGACTGCTTGCCGATGGTATCCTTCTTTTCTGCCTCCTTGAGAATGTTGAGTGCATTCTTTATATCGGCACTTGCGGTGGACTTTGTTAAGGGGTTGGATGCTGCGCCCGTAATACAGGAGACGGCCTTTTCGTATTCATCGAGTGCAAAGTACAAACGTGCGCGAATGACCGCAGCCTCAAGAGAATGCAGATTTGCAATGGAGTTGAGTGCACGGTATACATATAAATAGTCGTGCTCAAGACGAAGCTTTTCCAGCTTTTGTGTCATTTCGCTCAACTCGTTGCGCAGCTTTTCTTTTGCCGTCTCATCTGTGGTGGTATCAATTTTGACACGAAGTCCATCCTCTGCCATTTGCAGCTTTTCGATCCGCTCGGAGAGATCCTTGCGTTCCTTTTGGATACGCTCGGTCAGATCCTCGTCTTCAAATACGGACCGGTAGAGGAAGTATTCGCCGCTGTATGCGGCATCTGCTATGATTTCCGCAAAGAGCAGGCGGTTTTTGGCGGATGCTTTGTCATCAAGCAATGCAGCAGCATACTGCGCTGACTCCTGATAAGCACCGTCACGGAAGGCCTGATTGAGCTGCAGACGCTGCTGCTCCTGCTCGGAGAGCGCGGTATAATCGATGGAAATGCCTTCTACATAGTTTCCGCTTTCCATCACATATTGGGTGTCTGCTTCGGTCGTCTGCTTTTTGGAGAGATCAAGCGCTGTGTGCAGCATGGTGATTGCTGCATCCTTGCTGTAATCATCGTCGGAGGAGACGGCATTCAGCGAAAGATAGATGCTGTTTTCGTTATCGGTTTTGGTCTTGCTCTCCAACGCATCCAGACGGATCTTGGCAAGCGTATCGTTTCCGCGCATCTTTTCGGTCAACGCCTCGGCTGCGACCGATTCAAAGGTATCGTTTTTGATCTTTTTCAGATAATGTGCAGCCTCATCATACTGACCCGCGCTCAGATAACGGAGTGCGATATGAACGTTTCTTTCGTCCTCACGGATCTCTTTCCATGCATGAAAGGTGAATGCCGCGCCGCACACGGTTACGATCAGACCGCCTGTGATCAGCGATGCGATCCATGCACCCGACAGCTTCTTTCTGAAGATCAAAGCCGCTGCCGCAAGCAGGATGCCGGAAAGCGTTAGGATACATTCCATTAACATCGTTCTGTTATTGCTTTCTCAAAAATGAAAGCTTCCTTTCTCAAAGAAATATTATTCGACATGGGTCCTGGTTCCGCATTTGCTGCAGAACTTTACTCCTGCCGCAAGCTCGGCACCGCATTTTTCACAAAATACAGATGCATCCTTCTTCTCGTTCGAAGCAGATTCTGTTTCTGTCAAAAGCACGGTTGCATCGGGATCGGATACGGGGGTATCCTCCGTTGAAGGAGTGGATGCATCGCGGATGGGAGTATCCTCCGTCAAAAGCACTGTTTCATCGGAGACGGGTGCGGGTGCTTGCGTGGAGGGCTCAGCCGCAGCAATAGGTGCCGCGGGAGCGATGGCAGGCTCTGCCGCACGGAGGGGTGCTGCTGTCGGCACCTTCTCTGTTGTCTTTTGCTTGACATCTTTTTTTCGTTTGCTGTTGACAGGCTTGCCCTTGGATTCTGCAGCACTTGCTTCGGGGTGCGCAGCTGCGGGTGCGATCTTACCGTGTTTTTCACGCGTTTTGCGTGTAAAGAGCAGGATCACGAAGAGCAGAAGGATGATGACTGCGGCAAGTGCCGTATAATGCCAGCTGACGGCAAGAATTCTGCCTATCGTATTTCCAATGCCGTAGATACCGATACCGTGTGTTTTCCATGCGGCGAATACGGTGTATGCGACAAGGAGTAAAGAGAGAATGAGCATCATTGGCTTGAACCGTTTTTTCATAATGCTGTTTTCACTTTTGTAAAGACAAAAGCGCCTTTCTGAATGATGAGATGATTCGACCGCGGCACCAATGGTGACGGATGGTACGATCATAAAAACAAATGACAGCTGTTTCGCACGTGCTTGTCGAAAAGCTGTCATTTGCGGATACGAATTTACTGCTTCTTGCCGCAATTGCCGCAGAATACGGCACCGTTCTGAAGGACTTCGCCGCACTCGCTGCAATATACAACAGCGTTCTCTTCGACAGGAGCCTCAGCTGCCGCAGACTCTGCGGGAGCAGCCTCTGCCTCAGCAGGCTTTTCCTCGGGTACGGGTGTACCGCATGCTGCACAGAACTTGCTGTTTGCATTCAGGGTTGCGCCGCAGTTTGCACACTTGCCGCGTGCCTTTACCTCGCTGATTGCTGCGTTGTTGACTTCGTTTTTCTCCTTGAGCTCGGTGATCGATGCAAGAAGTGCTGTCAGAGTCTCGTCTGCGGTAACAAGCTCAAGATGCTCGCAGATGTACTGTCCGATTTCCTGATGGATGGATTTGATCTTCTGATCATTGTTGATGATGTCCAGGTTCAAACGAGTGGTTTCCGCAATACCCTTGCTCTTGTTCAGTGCGTTCTGTGCAAAGTTGCTGATGCTTTCTTTCCAGTTTGCCATATTATATTTCCTCCAAATGTAATTTTAATATATTGTCTGCGTGCAGTTCATGATTCCTTTACGCAGAAATTCCGATGACTGATCTTGCCTGCATGCTCAGGACTCGTATTCGTTTTGGATCGTTGTGTCGATACGCTTCTTTTTGTGATGGATCACGGCTGTGTTGATGAGCGCCGCAATGAGAAAAAACACAACGACGGCAACGCCGATGATAATAAGCTTCATTCTGTGACTCCTTTGTGCTTTTCCGGAAGATGACGATTCTGCTTGGCTTGTGGATATCTGTATGTTATTGGACAAATCTCCATCCCAAGCTTTCCAGCTGCTGCGCGATATCTTCAAGACGAAGCATCTCGCTATCCTGCATCACGGCACCGTTATAAAGCGCACGTGCGCGGGCAAGATATGTACCGAACGCGGTATAATCACGCTCGTTTACTGTCTTTTGTCCCTCTCTGTCTGCACAAAGCAGTGCAAGTCTCATGGGGATCCGATAATTATCGGGATAGTTCTCCTGCATGGAAAGCAGCGCTTGCTCTGCTTCCTCAAGCCTGCCCAGATATTGCAGAACGACGGCAGTATTTTGTTCGATGGTAAAGGTACGGTATCCGCGGGTGATGAGCAGATCGAGACAGTGATATGCATTCTCAAGAGAGGTGGTATCATGCGGATTGACGTTATACTGACGCAGATACGCCTCGGAGAGCATCTGCAGAAGGATACTGTTTTCCGAGCCGAGTCTGTTCGATGCACCCTCGAGGACGGCGATTTCGCTGTCCAGCCAATCTGCGCCAAGCTTCTGACAAGCCTGCGCTGCAAGGATACAGCAGCGGCTGATCAGTGTCGGATCGGAGGCTGTACTTGCTGCATCGGCAAGCGAAGCATATGCCTCGGCATACATGCCTGCGGCATAATTGATCTCACCGACAACAAGCGCGAGATCGAGAGGATCGCAGTCTGTTTGGCGCAATGTATCGAGTGTGATCTGTGCCTGTGCGTTGTTTCCTGTTTTTGCATAGCTGACAGCGAGATCACGCAGATAGGTCGGCTCGTTGGGAGAGAAGGCGACTGCAGTACGGTAATGGTTAAGTGCTGCGGTATGGTCACCTGTCTGATAATAGCAGGAGCCGAGGATATAGGCGATCTGACCTTGACTGTACAGGAAAAACTCGGTATTGTCTGTGGGACTGCTCTCAAAGGTGATGCCGTCAAGAAGGTCGATCGCTTCCTCATACTGTGCACGGTAGAAGAGCAGGGAGCCAAGCTCAAGGTATGCCTCGATGCGATTTCTGTTGAGCCGGAGTGCCTGCATCAAAAGAGCTTCGCACGATTCATACTGTCCCTTCGCACGCATATCGACGGCTTCGTCAATGAGCGCGAGGTATTGACCTGTTGTTTCCTTTTCCATGACGCCAAAGCCCTGAACGATCAAAAATGCGCCAACGGCAAGTCCGATGCCGATAATGACCGAAGAGATCCGCGACTGCAAAAGAATCTTACGGTAACGCTTATCGTATTTTTTCAGATTGTTCAAAGCAGACAGCATGCTTGCCGTCGTTTTATAACGGTCAGCCTGCTTTGGCGACATTGCCTTTTCAATGATGCTGCCAAAGGCATAGCCGAGGGTGATATCGTAGCGTTCAAGGGGGATGATACCGTCACACCATATCTTGGGGTCATAGCCTGTGATCATATAATAGGCAAGTGCACCGATGGCGTAAATGTCAGTACGTCCATCGATATTGTCCATGCCTTGTGCGGCTTCTACGTAGCGATAGAGTGCGTGCTCTTTGGGAAAACGCGAAATGGGCAGACGGTATTGCTCCGGTGCCGCATATCCGGGAGTTGCACCGATCGCCTCAATGTCCTGCGAATCGTTTCGGATCTCAAGAGATGCATTGAAATCGATGACACAGATATCTCCCTGCGGGGTGATCATGACGTTTTCCGGCTTGAGGTCACTGTGAACAATGGCGGGTGTTCGTGTGTGCATATAGGTAATGACCTCACACAGCTGACGTGTCCATTTCAGCACCTGCTTTTGATCCAGAGAACCGCGTTCTCTGACATAGTCGCGCAGTGTACAGCCCTCAATGAGCTCCATGATCGTATAGGTATAGCCATCTGAGGCAGGAATCAAATCGTAGATACGCGGAAGATACTGATGACGCAGCGCTGTCATGATACGTGCTTCATTTTGCTCATCCATACGTCCGAGATATTGCTTTTTGACACGCTTGATAACAACATCTACATCAAGACCTTTTTTGTGGGCGCGGAACAGATTGCTTGTTCCGCCCGTTGCGTTCAGGGGCTTGACATTGATGATATCGTTACCGCATACCGATGCGGGGATGTATCCGTTTCCTGCATCGACGGCAGTCGCAGGCGCGGGGGTAGGAGTACGGCTGTCCTCCTGCATGAGAGCGGTCGCATTGTCCTGCATCAGCGCTGTAGCCTGACCGTCCATCAATACCGTTGCATTGCTGTCCATCAGTACTGTCGCATTGCTGTCCGTCGGTGCGGCATTGGCACTTTGCGGCATCTCTTGTACCTGCGGTGCAGTGCTTGCGGCGGGAATGCCTTGCATATGGGCGGGCAGAGGAATGTCATTTTTTGAGGATCGTGTGTTTTTTTCGGACTTGCTCATAATACCTTCTGCCCCCTTAGATATATTTGTACGTTCTTGCCCTGAGATTTTATATTATATCATTTTATATTATAGCACCAAAGGCGAATTTTGTCAATCATTTGTACATATTTCCAATGAAGAATCTTCACAAAAATCAGCAATTTCAGACGAAAAAAGGTGCTGTATCGGAATGCAGCACCTCTGACAGAATAGAGCGTATCACCGTTCCCCGTTTTGTTGTGTTGTGCACACAAAAGCACAGAATCGATGCACATATGTACCGGAGCTGTTACAAGCCTTCCGCCTGTAACAGCCCGCTGCGGAATGATGACTGATTTTTTACACGGTTCCGATCACACGAAGCACAGAAACACCCGGTGTGACGATAAAATTACCGGTCTGCGGGTCCTGTACAAAGGAAGCGGCATCCACGGTGATCCGTCCGGGTACCGTATCAAATACACCGGTCTGTTCATCGTAGGTGTAATCTGTGTTTTCTGTCAGCAAGGTACCGTCAAGCGTTACGGTGAGGTTGGTGAGGATCGGATCGAAAATATCGGTGACACGCACATTGTCGGTTGCGACAGCGGCGGTGTTTCCTGTATTTTGGATCACGAAGGTATAGGTCAGTTGTCCGTTTTCCGCAACGATATCGGGTGATACCGTTTTTGCGATGCTGAGCTGGGCGTTCTCGTCTGCGGTCAGCGTGTCACTGACAGTGATGGGCGCAGTGAGTCCTCCGCCTGCGATCTGTGCGGTATTGGTGACGGTGCTGCCTGTCTGGGGCGAAGCCGCCGTCGTAACGACTGCTTCATAGAGAATCAGCGCGTTGCCTTGTGCGGGTACGGTAATGTCCGAGAAGGTCAACGGCGGGATATCCTCTGCGGTAATGGGAGAAAGAATACCGTTTTGATAATAACGCACGCTTCCTTCGACATACGAAAGCGGCTGAGCGGTAGTATCACCGACAGAATAGGCGCCCAGATCGTCTGTAACGGTCAGTGCGGTGTACGGTGTTGTACCCGCATTGACGATGCTGATGACGAAGGTCACGGTGTCCCCGATGGAATAGGTCGAGGGGATGGCATTCTTCGCGGCAGAAAGAACCTCGACGATCTCACCTGTGACGGTATTGGAATTTGTAATAATGTCATTATAGGACAGTGTGGCTCGGTTGGTAAAGATTGGCATTTTTGTCCCTCCGATGGTTGTCATGATTTGAGAAGCGTTCGTGCTCCTCCTTCACAGCATATGAGCAGAGACGGTATTTTGACACACGGGCACCTTTTGATGCGTCTTTTTTGAGGGAGAGAGGATTTACAGGGCAATTCTGCGAATAAAGCCTGCTTTTTTTGGCAAAGATACGGTTATCTCAAACGGAAAGGAATCCCTGCAAGTACGGGGATAAGGAATATGAGTGATGTCGGAACAACAGACTGTTCAAAATCAGAATACGAAGCAGGAAAAGCCCAATGTCGATCCGCAAAGCATGGAGCAATCGAGACGGTCGCCGGATGTGCTTTTGTATTCCGATCTTTACAAAAACGCGATGATGGGTGCGGATTCGTGCGCAAAAATGATCGCAAAGGTCGGAGCGGCAGCAGAGTCGCAGGCACCTTGTGATGACGGTAAGCTGAAAAAGGCGGAAAACTGTACGGCGCTGCGTTCGGAGATCACGAAAATGATGGAGGGGTATTCCCGTTATGCAAAGGATGCCGCAAAAGCGCTGAATGACCTTCAGGTTCCGCCCGAGCAGCTGTCGGCACTCGACAAGCTTCCCGCTGATATCGGAATGACGATGCAGACCATGTTTGATAAGTCAGTATCCAAATGTGCGGAAATTATGATCAACGGCGTTACCATGGGGATCATCGATATGAAAAAGGCGCAGAGGGTCTGTTCTGAGGATGGCTGTAGCGCTGAGGCGTACCGTATGGCGGGAGACCTGATCGGCTTTTGCGAAATGCACGTGGAAAATTTGAAGGAATATCTCTGAAAAAAAGGGCTGATACAATCCAATGTCATTTAGAAAAGGTGATGCGAGTTTAGATAAGGGTGAATCTTCGGATTTGCCCTTATTTTTCTTTTGTTGCTGTTTAGATATATAGTCATGTATCGAGCATGTACGCTTAAGGGCAAAGTGACACAGCGAAGATTCAAACGAAGTCGTTTGGAGGGTTCTCCATCGTGTTCGAACAAAAATATTCTTAAAAACGGGCTTTTTCAAGGCATTTTAAGACAAAAACAAGT
>JAFQMO010000087.1 GCA_017414385.1 Clostridia bacterium | reverse complement strand
ACCTGTGAGTGCATCCATCTCGGCGCGAATCTGCAGAGAATTCACCATATGCTCGGTCTTGCGAAGCTGCTCGCGGGACATCTCCAAGCTTGACTCGAGCTCGGAAAAACGCGCATGAAGCATATCTGCCTCTATCAAAACGCCAAACACATTCCGAACACCGTCCTCTCCGACAGTGCTGCGTGCACGAAGCCATGCATATAACACAGATCCATCCTGTCTGCACAGAGGAAGGAAGCAGGAAATATCCTCTGAATCGACCTGTTCACGAAGCTCCTCAAGCGTCTTTGATACAGAATCCGGCAGCAACAACTCTTGCAATGTTTTTGCAAAAAAGGCCTCATCCTCGAAACCGAGAAATCTCGGTAATGTGCCAATGTCTCCGACAAAAGAAAAATGTGTATCCGCTTTGCAGGAAAGTGCTGCAAAGCACGGTACGGTTAACCGTCTTTCAACATCCATTGATAATTCACCTTATCATCCGGTTGGATCGGGAACACCTCATAACGAAGCTCCGCATCCAATCGGGAGTATTTTTGATAGTATGCCTTGAGTATACGTTCACATACCATGCAGCTGTTTTCATAATTTGCGCGGGGAAGCATGATCACGTACTGATAAGCGCTGCATCTTGCAGCCGAGTCACTTCTGCGAAGGGAACAGCGGATCGCTTCCTTGAGATTGTCAAGGACCTTTTCACGCTTTTTCTCCTTCATCGGTCCATTTCCCTTGCCGCTGACGGAAATCAAAGCCATGTATACCGCAATGCCGCTGCGCAAAAGCGATCGTGCCGTAGAATAATACAATACCCGGAAAAAGTCGTAATCACAGATCAACGCACCGGAGCTGCTGTTCGTCTCCCGAAGCTGCTCCTGTAACGCTTCAACGGAAAGCACGTGTTCATTGTTGCTCTTAATTGCCTCGTAATACAGAGAACGTGTCTCTTCGCCGGGCATGATCCCAAGCTCCGAAAGCAAACGGTCGCTCAGCTTCTGATAAATGTCCACAGCCTGTCGATGCTCGCCGCGTGCAATATGTGCACGAATCATATAGCAGTGGATCTCCTCATGGAAGGGCTCGATCATCGATGCGATCCTGCAGAAATCAATGATTTCCTCATAACGGCCGTCCTCATAAAGCAGAGGCAGCACACGAAGGAGCTGACGGATATACGTATTGTGATAATAGGTCGCTACAGGTATTACCCAAAGCTCAGACGAAAAACGTCCCAAAAACTCTCCGCAATAGAGATTCAAAAACGCAACTGTCTCCTCAAGAGCATCGCCGTCCATTTCCGTTATTTTTTCATTCAGCTCGTCGAATTTTTCGCAGTCCAAATATACTTCATACTCGGGATTCCACATATATCCGACGTTCTGACAGAGGATCAGATCCTTACCTGCACCGTCCCAAAGGCGGTCAAGCTCGGTACGGACACGGTAAAACAGGGTTTTCAGCGCTCCCGAGGAATTATTGTCCCGCTCTCCCTCGCTCCACAATATCTCCAAAAGATCATTCTGCTTGATAACCCGATGACGATTGTATATCAAGTATGCCAAAAGCATCCACATTTTTCTGGAACGGTTGTCACCGTCCGAAATGCGGACCTTTTCCGTACTGATCGAAAATTCCCCAAGCATTGTCACATTGATTTTGTTCACAATATCACCATCCAGTCAAATTACAGGCTATCTAAAATTGCAGCATACATGATAGCAACTTGCATACGCTGCAACACATTTTTCATCGAAAATACCCTCAAAAAAATAGTGTGAGAATATTACCTATATTATATCACATACCTTTCCGTTTTTCAACACTATTTCTGAAAATTTCGCATTTTTTGATCATATTATCGTGATTTTCCGCGTGTTTGTTATTGCAAAGCATATTGTTTTGTGGTATAATGCTCTTGAAATGCCGAAACAGCACCAATTTGCAGTTTTCTCAGTCACATCCGTCACTTTTTCTGTCCGGAAAATATACAAATCCCCAAAAGGAGCACCATCATGACAAACATCTCATTCCGATATGCAAGAGAGGATGACACCGCCCTGATCCTGCAATTCATCCGCGAGCTTGCAGAATACGAGAAAATGTCCGACGAGGTTGTCGCAACACCATCATTGCTTCACGAATGGATCTTTGAAAAGAAAGCAGCCGAGGTCATTTTTGCAATGGAGGGCGATGCGGAGGTCGGCTTCGCACTGTTCTTTCATAACTTTTCAACCTTTGTCGGAAGAGCCGGTATCTATCTTGAGGATCTGTATGTCCGTCCGCAGTACAGAGGTCACGGTCACGGAAAGAATTTGATCAAAACACTTGCACGCATTGCCCTTGAACGCGGGTGCGGAAGACTTGAATGGTGCTGTCTGAATTGGAATCAGCTAAGCATCGATTTTTATCGAACGCTCGGCGCCGTACCCATGGACGATTGGACGACCTATCGCTGTGCAGGAGAAACGCTCCGCTCTCTCGCTCAATAAGAACGCTCTCTATTATCAACAAAACTACATGGGAGGCTTTATGCAATTCCGAGAACTCACGAAAAAAAGCAAGCAGCTGTCAGGCGACGAATGCATTCAGATCTTACAAAACGAAAAACGCGGTGTACTTGCCGTCAACGGCGATAACGGCTTCCCTTATGCTATGCCGATGAACCATTATTACGATCCCGATGACGGATGCATCTATTTCCACTGCGGAAAGCAGAGCGGACACCGCTCCGATGCACTCGCCCGATCCGACAAGGTCTCCTTTTGTGTTACGGCGCAAGGGGAACAATCCCCTGACGGATGGGCTTTCTGGATGCGCAGCGTAATCGTATTCGGACAGATGGAGATCATCGACGATCCCGCAGAGATCACGCGTATCGCAGCCGCTCTCTCAAGAAAGTTCACACAGGATGAGGTATATATCGAAAACGAGATCGCCCGGTACGCAAAGGCAACGTTTCTTCTCAAGCTGGTACCCGCACACATTTGCGGAAAGCTCGTTTTGGAGGCATAAGCACGACAGATTTCAAGAAAACACAGTGCATCTCACCCGCAAGGAGCATTGCGGCACCGAAATCGCAAAATTCATAGCAAGCAACATTTATACATCGAAAAACACTGTGTCATCCGACACAGCATCACAAAAAGGAAGGTTGAAAACCATGGACATCAAGGTCAGTTTATTCGCAGAAGAAAACGAGCTTCCGCTTCAGAGGTTCGCAGATGACTATAGCAGCACCTCCATTTTCCGCTCCGTCGCCTTTATCGGAGACAGTCTTTCCTCGGGAGAATTTGAAACATATGACGAGGTCGAGGGAACCGGATACCACGATTTTTTTGATTATTCGTGGGGCCGTTTCATGGCACGCAAAAACGGTTTCACCGCTTATAGCTTTTCACAGGGCGGCATGACCGCCGAGGCGTACGTAAACAGTTTTGCAGAAGAAATGGGATACTGGGATCCTCAAAAGAAAGCACAAGCGTATGTAATCGCGCTCGGTGTCAACGACATTCTCAACGAACATCAACCGATCGGCACCATCGATGATATCTGCACGGAAGATCCCGCAAAAAACGCGCCGACCTTTGCCGGCTACTACGGTGCGATTGTCAGCCGTTATAAAGCAATTTGCCCCGATGCAAAGTTTTTCTTTGTCACTTTCCCGAAAACAGATGCTGAGGAGCAAACGGCAGACACACTGGCACACCGTGACCTGCTTTACAAAATGGCGGACTTTTTTGAAAACTCGTATGTAATCGATCTGTACCAATACGGTCCCGTATATGACGAGCGCTTCAGAGAACATTACTATCTGTACAATCATCTCAGTCCTGCAGGATACCTTCTGACGGCACGTCTCATCGATTCGTACATCGATTACATCATCCGCCATAATCCGCAGGACTTCAAATACACAGGATTTATCGGTACCGAAATCCGGTATCAGTAAATGAAAAGGAGATGATCAACGTGGACTGGAATACCGCACTGTACCCCGCAAAGGACGAATGTCCGCTTCAGACACTGGTGGACGGTTACAGCTACACCTCAATCTTCCGTACAATCGCCGTCATCGGAGACAGTCTTTCCGCCGGGGAATTTGAGATCAAAGATACCGACGGATCGGCGTTATACTATGATATGTACCCCTACGCATGGGCCGCATTTCTGGCACGGAAAAACGGGATCACCCTCCACAATTTTGCACGCGATAACATGACCGCAAAGGAGTACATCGATTCGTATGCGGATGAAATGGGCTTTTGGGATCCCGAAAAACGGGCGCAGGCGTACATCATCGCTCTCGGTGTCAATGACATCCTCAATTACCATACCGAGGTTGGAACACTCGCAGACATCTGCACCGACGATCCCGCAAAAAATGCGCCGACCTTTATGGGGTATTACGGCGCCATCGTCAGCCGTTATAAAGCAATCTGCTCCGATGCAAAATTCTTCTTTGTCACGATCCCTGCGACAGATTTTGAGCCCGAGTGTCCGGGTTCACTTGCGCAAAGACAAGCACTTTACGATATGGCTTCTCTGTTTGACAATGCCTATGTAATTGATCTGTATCGGTACGCGCCGCAGTTTGACGCCGATTTTTCACACCGTTATTTTCTGAATGGCCACATGGATCCGACAGGATATCTCCTGATGGCGCGCATGATCGATTCGTATATCGACTACATCATCCGCCACAATCCAAAGGATTTCAAGCAAGTCGGCTTTATCGGCACAGGCATCAAATACTGACCTCATCCCCCTTCCGTCCGAAGGGGGTTTTT
>JAFQMO010000086.1 GCA_017414385.1 Clostridia bacterium | reverse complement strand
TATACAGCTTATGAATATCGAGGAACATCATATTGTAAGGAGCATTATGGAAAACAATATTACACTATTATTTATAGTGGATTGTTCGACGAAGATAATGTTCCATTCATTCCATAACCTGTATGTAAAATAAAAAATTTGAACAATCAATAACAAAAGCACAGCCCTCACATTCGTGTTGGCTGTGCCTTTTTGTTAAACATATATACCATCACGAGCTATATTTGATGTATATCTGTACAGGGAATGTGTACGATAAATATACCGATACAAATAAAACGCAAACGAAAAACAGACCTATCTATGACATAGGTCTGTTTTGTATAATATGGATATGATATCGGGAATGAAAGGATCAGGCGTTGCGATTGCAGTATACAGTGCGTGCAATGACATTGTCCTGTAGATCCTTTTCAATATTATTGAAATAATCACTGTAACCGCCGACACGAACGATCAGATCCTTATGGTTTTCAGGGTGGATCTGAGCGTCGAGAAGCTCATCAGCAGAAACAACAGTAGCTGTGATCATCTGACCTCCGCGTTCAAAATAGGAGCGCCACATTGCAAGGAATGTCTCCTCACCCTCAGCAGAAGCAAAAATATGTTTATCAAACTTCAGGTTGAGAATAAATCCGCTTCCCGGCAGGGTGTGGTCAAAGCACAGACAGGAATTGAGAAGTGCGGTAGGACCGTTTGTATCACAACCAGGAGTAGCACCGATCGAGTCTGCAACGAGTTTTTCGTTATGCTTTTTGCCGTTGGGCAGAGCTGCAATCGCATCTCCGTACTCAGCAGCTCTGGAAAACGGGGAACAACCACCGCTGAAATGACCGCCACGGAATGTCTCACACGACAGAAGATAACGGTTGAAATGATCAACAATGTCTGCAGCAATAGAGTCTACGTATGCATTGTCGTTACCAAACTTAAGATCGCTGTTCTTGAGGGTTTGATACATTTCATCGTATCCGACGAAATCCTTTTTGAGCGCATCGATGAGCTCTGCCATCGTGAATCTCTTTTCCTCATACACGTACTTTTTGATCGCCGCAAGAGAGTCGGCAGCATCGGCAATGGTTTCAGCAAGGATCTGTCCGTTTCCATAGAGAGGACCGCGATTCTTGTAGTCAAGTGCCTTTTCGATACATCCCTCGATAAAGACGGAACGAAGCGGATTGGGAGAATTCTTTGCATGGAATTCCTGATAGATGTTTGACAACTCTACCGCTTTATCCACACAGAAATCGAACTGCTTTATAAATGCCTGATAAAACGCATCAAACGTTTCAAAGGTTGTGGGATCACCTGTGTGCAGACCGATATCATGCTGCTGCTTGAAGGCAACACCGTTGTGGAGTGTCAGTTCGAGAACCTTTGCAAAGCTTACCTCACCGTCTTCAAGACCCATATGGCTCTTGCCGGGAATATCGATCTGGTTACAGCCGTTCATAACGTAGGTGTGTGCATCCGCCTTAGGAATACCGAGACGTGTCATACCGGCAACGACCGCATGGTCGTTATACAGCGCAGGAAGACCGGTTCCTGCAGCCAGTGTTTCGTAAACGGCCTTCATCAGTTCCGTGGGAGTGTTTTTGTGCCAACGGAAGGTAACGTTGGGTGTCTGATACTTATAGGTTCTGATCATGCGCAAAATCGCATATGTCAGATCATTGGTAAGGTCATTGCCGTTTTCGTCGGAACCTGCAATACAGAGGTTCCACGCGCGCGAATCATGGAAATATTCCCAGATGTAGTAAAGATATTCCTCCCGCGCCTGCTCGTCGGTGACCTTCCAGAAATCGTACATGTACTGATCAAAGTGACCGGGAGAGTCAACGCCGTCAAGGCTGAACATCATGACATAAACGATAACGGCCTCGACAAAGTCCTTACAGGGAGCCTTGGGTGCATGGGAGAACGTGCGTGTGACGTTTTCGAGTTTTCTTTTTGCATCAGGATCCGTTTCTGTTTCCAGCTTTTCGACTGCCATGTCATAGAAACGCTGACCGAGGATATCGATGGTATCCAGAATCAAATCGCAGGAATCGTAGAATTCTGCCTGTTCCGGTGCGGTGTTGATCGCGCGGTATTTTGCGACCTTTTCACGGTAGAAATCGGTACCGAATTTGCAGACATCCCAAAACGCGGGAACCGCGTGTCCCATCCAGTCACCGCCCCAGAGCACATGGTCACTGTTGAGGAGCTGCTGCTGTTCTGTCAGAAGACCGCCCTCTCCCCAAACAGGCCAGTCCCCGATCGGTCCCATTAGCTCGACCATTTGCTGTAGTTCTTCTGCATCATTGGGATTCTCCGCCTTGATCTTTTTGATCATATCGTGATCAATGTAAACGTTAGGACCGAAGGCGATGTTGGCAGCCACTTCTTCACAAAGTCCAAGCGGAAGATAGTTTTTGTCAAATTTAAATTTTCCTTCAAGAGCAACCTGACGCTGTCCTGCGGCAACTCGCTTACCCTTGTAGTTAGCCTCGCAGCCAAGGTATCCACGGAGAAAGGGTTCAAATTTTGTTTTGAATTGATATGCCATATATTTTCCTCATTTCTCTAATGTAATAAACATGTAATATAAAATGTAAAAAACGGTTTGATCCCGTCTGTGTGTTCTCGGATATGAGAGCACTGGAAAATCAGGAGTTGTGGCAGCAATATCTTGTTCTTGCGATTACATTCTCCTGGATATCCTTGTCAAGTGTGACGAAATAACCGCTGAAGCCGCCGACACGAACGATCAGATCCTTATGGTTTTCAGGGTGGATCTGAGCGTCGAGAAGCTCTTCATGGGAAACAACGGTTGCTGTCAGCATTTGTCCGCCGCGCTCGAAGTAGGAACGCCAAATTGCAAGGAAGCTTGCCTTGCCATCTTCGGTGGAGAAGATCTCCTTGTCAAATTTCAGGTTCAGGATAAAGCCGCTTCCGGGCAGCGTGTGGTCATAACGGAGGCAGGAATTGAGCAGTGCGGTCGGGCCGTTTGTATCACAACCGGGGGTTGCACCGATGGAATCGGCTACCAACGTTTCGTTGTACTTCTTTCCGTTGGGAAGAGCAGGGAGACTGCTGCCGTATCCGGTAGCTCTGTCAAACGGAGAACATCCGCCGGAGAAATAACCGCCACGGAAGGTTTCGATGGTACGAAGACGGCTGTTGTAATGGTTGATAATTTCAGCAGCAATGGAGTCAACGTAATCAATATCGTTTCCGAATTTGAGTTCGCTGTTCTTGAGTGTATGATACATATCGTCATAACCCTCAAAGTCCTTGTTGAGCGCATCGATAAGCTCAGCCATTGTGAAGCGTTTTTCTTCGTATACGTACTTCTTGACGGCAGCAAT
>JAFQMO010000085.1 GCA_017414385.1 Clostridia bacterium | reverse complement strand
TTGCGGAGCCTTCGGACCGTCGATGAGGAATGCGACATTTGCGGATCTTTCCTTGGTCATTTCGGGAACCATACGGCGGAGATCCTCATGCGGTACGGAAGCGACGAAAATGGTCAGGCGTTCCTTGTCACACGGATAAGCGAGGGGAAGCTTGTCCCACTTGCAGCCCTGTGCATTGGCGATGGCCTCACAGAAGCCTTCCATCTTTTTCTTCTTCGAGTAGCAGATAACACGCATTTTCATGTTGGTTATTCATCCTTTCTGAATCAAATATTCGGGAATTTTACTCCTATAATATAGTATATCACAAAAATTCCGTTCTGTATAGTCTTTTTGAATAAAATGTGAAAATATTTTTTCCGAAATCATGACAGACAATCGGCATAATATGAACAAAATATGAAATATATGTTACAATTTCAAAAACCATTGACAAACAGGAAGAAAATCGGTATCATATCATATATATCGAACAGGTACTGTGAACCGAATATCAAATGACAGAAAGGATTTTTTAACGACATGTTTGAAGATTTCAAGACGCTCCTCGTTGAGCAGATGAATATTGATGAAGCGGATATTACGCCTGACGCAGAGCTGGTTGCCGATCTGGGTATCAATTCCCTTGAGCTTGCCGACCTCGTGTTCAGCTGTGAATCCAAGTACAACATCGAAATCGACGAGGAAGACTACAAGAATTTCGTGACTGTCGGTGACGTTGTCGAATATCTCGAAGCAAACCGCGCGTAAACAATGAACCCAAAAGACCGAGCCATGCGTTTCGGTCTTTTTTTATAAATTTATAAAATTGATCGGAAAGGAACGTGATACAGCATGAAAAAGCGCATTTCCACTTTTGCACTCGCGGCATTGATGATCACATCCGCACTGGTTTCCTGCGCGGATGCAGCGGAGGACAAAACGTCCGCAGACACCACCGCCGCAGTTACCGAGGGGACAGCAGCACCGCAGCCGACCATTTACGACGATCTGCCCGAGGCAGATTACGGCGGATACGAATTCCGTATTCTGAACAACACCTCAAACTTTGCATATACCAACATGGGTCTTGACGGACAGACGGGTGAGGCGCTGGATGATGTGATCTTTGAGCGCAATGCCAAGGTTGAGGAGCTGCTCAATGTCAGTCTGGTCATCACGGACATGGGCTGGGAGGATAACCAGAAGGCGATCAACACCACGGTGCCTGCCGGTGAGGATGCATACGATGTCTATTTCAACGAGCTGCATTTTGTTCTGGGGCAGGCACTCAACGGCTATCTTCTGGACTACAGCGAAATTGACACCTTCAACTTCGACAACGTCTGGTGGAACAAGACCGCGATCGAATCCGCAGCCATCGGCGATGCCATCTACTCCGCATTCGGGGATCTGCATCTGATGTACTATGAGTGCTTCTTCCCGATCGTGTTCAACAAGAAGATTCTGAACAGTCTGGATCTTGACGATCCGTATCAGCTGGTCAATGACGGCAAGTGGACACTGGATGCCATGCTGACCATGATGATGGCGGCCAAGCAGGATGTGGACGGTGACGGTAAATGGACGGTTGCGGATCAGTATCCGATCGGCGTCTGGAAGCACAATGTCAACGGTCTGATCACCTCTGCCGGTGCCGATGTCCTTTCCAAGAACGCGGACAATATCCCGGTCTGGGAAGGTCTTGATGAGCACTTTATCAATGTTTACAACAAGCTCGCGGCGGTATTTGCGGATAAGACCAACAATGTCGCCAATGCATCCGGCTTCAAGTCGGAAAACGGCTCGGAGGTTCTGCATGTGATGATGCAGCAGGGACAGGTTCTGTTCTACATCGAGCCGCTCGGCTCCGTCAAGAAGATGCGCGATGTCGATTATGAAATCGGTGTTGTTCCGATGCCCAAGTATGACGAGGCGCAGGAGGAATACCGTTCCTACAT
>JAFQMO010000084.1 GCA_017414385.1 Clostridia bacterium | reverse complement strand
GGTCCAATATGCTTGGCGGTACAGAGCTCATCCGCCGTAAGCTCGGAGAAGATGCGCACGCGATGACCATCACGCTGCTGCTCAACTCCGAGGGCAAGAAGATGGGTAAGACGGCATCGGGCGCTGTTTGGCTCGATCCCAACAAGACATCTCCGTATGAGTTCTATCAGTATTGGAGAAACGTCAACGATGCAGACGTTCTCAAGTGCATCCGTATGCTGACCTTCCTGCCGATCGAGGAGATCGACAAGATGGACGCATGGGAGGGCAGCGAGCTCAACCGTGCAAAGGAGATCCTTGCATATGAGCTGACCAAGCTGGTTCACGGCGAGGATGAGGCAGATCAGGCACAGACGCAGGCACGCGCGTTGTTTTCTTCCAATGCTGATGCAGAGTCTGCTCCCGTCCAAGAGCTGAATGCGGCAGATTTCGGTGAGACGGTCGATGTGCTCTCTCTGCTCGTCGGCGCAGGTCTCTGTGCATCCCGCTCTGAGGCAAGACGTGCTGTGGAGCAGGGCGGTGTCACTGTGGACGGCGAAAAGGTCACCGATCCCCGTACCGCATATGAGGTATCTGCGCTCGCAGACGGCAAGCTTGTCAAGCGCGGCAAGAAGAGCTTTAAGCGTGTTGTTGTCAAATAAATCATCGCTGTAAATACACATTCGGAGAAACGGATATCAACTATCTACTATCTACGATCAAACAGCTTTGAGAAGAACAGAAAACCCACCGCATTTTACTTTGTCTTATGGTTATATTGAAAATCGTTTGGACTTGACGTAAAAAAGAAAGGAGATTTTTATGGCAAAGCTTTGGATTTGTGTGCTGTGCTTGATGATATGTGTTGTATCTTTCGTTTCCTGTAACGGTGGAGATATCTCCAAAACCCCGGAGACTACGGTATACGATTATGAAAGGATCCCTGATGTGATCGAGCCTCACGAGGAGCGCGTGATTACCGCAGAGGAGCTTGGCTATCAGGCAGTGGCTGCAACGACCGAAAAATACTGGGTCGCACGTGCAAGTGTCGCACAGAGCGGTGATGTCACAATTACCTCCCTTAATCCCGGTACCACCGTCATTACCGTCAAAAACAATTACGCGGAGGCCGTCGAGATGACCGTTACGGTCGCGCTCGACTACTCGATCGAATCGATCCGATATGAGAAATTCGAGATGCCCGGATCGTACGTTTACGCTGACGATTTTGGCATGAGTCCGAGCCTTGTGGATAATGCGCCGCAGCTTCAGGCTGCAATTGATGCCGTTGCGGAAAAGGGCGGCGGAACGGTTTACGTTCCCAAAGGAATATACGCTACCGGTATCGTTGTCATCAAGGACAATGTCACCATCCGTCTTGAGGGCGTTATCGAGGATTACAATGCGCCGCTCTCCGCAAGTGATGCCGCGGATGTATCCTCTGAAAATGGTCCCTTTGCCGTTCTCAAGGCGATTCCAGGGCAGGTCGGGATCTTCATAAACCACCAGCCGCAGACGAGAGGGGCTTTGGGCTTTGATAACTTTGCGTTTTATGGCGGAGTTCTCGATATGAACGGAAGTGTACGTGCCCTCATTTGGGTCTGCGCAGAGAACGTTACGCTTGAGAATGTCATTCTCAAAGACTGTCCGAACGATCATGCCATTCAGATTACCGGCTCCAAAAACGTAACCGTGCGTAATTGTCTTTTTGCAGGATACAATGACGGTCCCGTCTTTACCCGTGAAACCATTCAAATTGAAGCAACCACACCCGCTGCAATCGGAGGAACCACCTCTATCTTTGAAGAGTATGAGTACTATCACTGCGAGAATGTGGTGATTGAAAGCTGTTATTTTGGCAGCTCCGATAAGTATGGCTTCCACCAGATTCCGATCGGTCACCATGGTCACACACAGAAGTCCTCGGTCGAGGGGCTTGTCATTAAGGGATGCAGCTTCGACAATCCCCGCATTGTTGCGCTTCGCTTGTACGGATTCTCTGATGTTGAGATTTTGAACAACAGGTTTTTCTCAAATCAGGCCGTCGCGGTAGACGGTGACGGTAGATTTATGATAGAGATCACCTTTGAAACCGGAGCGGTTCAGCTCCCTGACGACGGTCCGTATCTGGCAACTCGCTATTCGCGCAAAGCCTGCGATAATATCGCGATCCATGACAACGAATTTGAAATCGGTTCTCTTTCACAGATGGGCGGTATTGTCAAAACGCTTGCGGCAACCTATATTATTTATGACGCCAGAGCAGAGGTCGAGCTTCCGTGCAGAGATTTCTACACCGATCCTACATACATGTTTACCGGATATAAGATGGTTGGAAATCATGTATCCGATTTGCGTATCACCAATAACAGTGTCAGTGTTCAGAACGATATGGGCGGAGAGCTCTTCTATCTTTGCGATGTGAAGGGACTTGTTATCAGCGGCAACGAGGTGGATGCTCCTCTCAGAGATCTTGAAGCTTCAAATATCAACGGTGAGGAATGCATAGGTGTATATCTCCGCGGCTGTAAGCTGATGGACAAGTGGTCGACGAGCTTTGTCGTTTCAGCGACTGCCGCAAACGGAAGCGTTCCCCTTGTTTTGAGGGGTACCGAGGGTGAGATCCATGTATTCTGTAACGCCGAAGCTGCTTCCAAATACTATGATTTTACTCTTTTCTGTACAGAGGGCGGCAAGATCGATCGTTGGGGCGAGGATGATGGCAGACTGATCGTCGATCCGATTGCGGAAGAAGGGTATGTCTTCGACGGCTTCTATGTCGATAATGTACGCATCGAGGGCGATCGCTTCGAATTCGCGGCAGCTACGCGGGTCGAGGTCAGATTTACGGCTGAATCATAATTGATCGCAGGAAACAGGAGCGGATGAAAATTCGCTCCTTTCTTTTTTCTATTAAGAAGGAGGACGGTGGTGCGCTGCAGTGCAAGGGGGCTTGTGAAAAAATCGGATCAAACAGAGAGGGGATACAGATTTTATAAAAATTTCGATTTTTTCAAAAAAAGGTATTGACAAAGTAGGAGAAGGGTGGTATAATAAATAGGCTGTCGACAAGCCGGTTGGTGAGTCGGCAGAAATGATCCTTGAAAATTGAACAACAATTGAAATTGTACGAAGTACGAAACGAAAGTTTTGGAAT
>JAFQMO010000010.1 GCA_017414385.1 Clostridia bacterium | reverse complement strand
TACTTGGGAACATTCAAACTGTCATCGTCGTTGCTGCACGATGAGAATACTCCAAGGATTGCTATGAGTCCAAACAATTTGGATACGCTCCTTTCATATCATTCCCAAAGGGTAAACTCTAGAAAAAGGATCGCCGTCAACAGATTAATGACGGTACATCCGATAAGAAAAATCAAACGCTTCCATCTCGTAAGCTTTTTTGATGTGCGGAATATAAAAAATTCCGATGCTGCGAACAGCAGGTAAAACAAGATGAGTGCAACGGAATTCGCTGAGAAGTAATCCTCTATGTATTTTCCGGATAGGTCGGTATACGGACGACCGCTTCCGAAGAGAGGGAGCACTATATACCGGTTGAGAGGGGTGTATAGCAATGTGAAAACGGGGGATATCAGAATCGGCCAGAAAAGACGGTTGAACGGATTGGGACGAAAGGGAACTCGGTTTACTTTCTGAGTTGGATGCGTGCCCGCCTCAACCTTTGTACGGATCGTATCAGCATATTTCTGTTTCATGTGTTCTCCTTGTCATAACTGTATGCGCGGCAGGTGAGCATGGAGATACCGACAGCATTGTCAGAGGAAAATTGGGGTGCAGCAAAATATGCCTTACTGCGATTGGCTCTGCAAAGTGAACGGAGTCCGTGTCTCATATAAGTATTGCTCATGACACCGCCTGAATAAAGAACCGGAAGATGCGGATATTGCATCAGTGCGTTTTCTGTCATCTTTTTTAGTGTCTTTTCAAGGAAAACAAAGGTAAAGGCGGCGATTTCTTCATGAGAAGCACCTTGGTTGAGACGCTTTTTCGCCATATTTTCAAGACCGGAAAGATTACAGTCACAGCCGATCACACTGACCCTGGGGGATTCGATTTTGCCTTGATACTGCTTTGCAAGCATTTCAAGTGCAGGACCGCAGGGGAAGGACAATCCGAGCATAACTCCGATGCGGTCGACGGCTTGTCCTGCATGAAGATCAAGTGAGGTGCCAAGCTGCGTGATCTCGTAGCGACCGTCTTTCGGGACAACATGGAGAACGTCTGTAGTTCCTCCGGAAACGTGAAATGCGAGAAAAGGGGAGCAAAATACCGACACATCGGACAATATCGGATTGGTGTCGCTGTTTTCGGTCATGAGATCATACTGTGCGGAATACGCGGCTGCTGCGATGTGTCCCTCTTGATGTGAAAATGCATAAAGAGGCACCTTCATTGCAGCAGATAAACTGCGCGCAACAGCCTCACCTGCCAGAAAACACGGCATGTAGGAGCCTTCGATACGGCGCGGCGTGGAGGAATAACCGATTGCAGCGATCTGTGCATTCTCGGGAATCTGTGAGAGCAGCCGTTCAATTACTGTCGGCAAATTAACAGTATGTGCGAAAAGCGCATCGCTTTGCCTCAGCCCTCTCTCTCCCTCTTTGACACGAAGCGGTTCTTTTTCCTGACATACAAGAAAACCGCCGGATACATATCCGGAATCCGGAGTGCTGCATGCGGCGGATGTCGTATAATTGCTTGTATCGATCGCTAAGACGATGGGATTACGCGGCTTTTGATCCGTCGTTAATTTCATGATAATAACCCCTTCGCACGAGCAGCTGCATTCAAAACACCGTTTATAAAAGCAGGTGCTTTATCATGGTCGTACACCTTTGCGAGCTCAAGTGCTTCATTGATGGCAACAGAAGCCGGAACATCATCGGAATAAAGCATCTCGTAGACGGCAAGACGCATGATCGCGAGGGACACCTTTGACAATCGGTCCATCTTCCATCCAACGGTGTGCTCAGAGATGAGCGTATCGATTTCTGTGAGCCTTTGTTCAATTCCGAAAAAGACCTGACGCACATAATTGTTTTCGTCAAAGGATCTTTCTTCGATCGCCGTATTGTACACATTGAGAAACGGAGTACCCGGTTGAAAATCTGCTTCATATATCAGGGAAAATATAATTTCCCGTGCTTCACGTCTTGTCATAACGTCTCCAGTCATTTTGAAATACTTTTTGTGTGTGATTTACCGTCTTTATTATAACAGATAATACATACAATGTCAAGAATTATCGGAAATTTTCAGATAATCGCAGGTGATACCAAGCATCTTTTGTTCGAGAGGCGGATGGATACTTTCTGTGTTACAATTTTTATATTGCCTGCATAAGATGTTATAGAAACGGCAGCAATATTTGTTTCCGTTTGCAAAATTCAGAACATTGGAGGGAATGCCAAATGGCAGAAAACAGAAACTCTCTGTGCGGTACAGGATCGCATTCGATCTATAGCGGCGATTCTGTTTACATCGATGTGAATCGTATCCTTGACAGCTGCAGGGATAAGGATTGTTTTGAGAATGTACGAGTTTATCTTTCGGACATCGGACAGGAGATCATTGAACGTGCAGCGACCATCCGCGCCAAAAGCGCAGTTGTCTTGGATACATGCATCTCCGTGTCGCCGATGACGTTCAATCGGGGATTCTATCAGATCAATATGCGTATTTTTGTCCGATTGGAGTTTGAGGTATGTGTCGGAGGAAAGCCGCAGTGTGTCGAGGGACTTGCGGTTGTAGAAAAGAATGTCATTTTGTTTGGCTCAGAGGGAGGAGTTCGGATTTTCCGTTCCAAATCACAGAATGATCCATGCTGTGATCCGCATAGCATCAGCGGTGATGCTGACGACAATCTGCCGACAGCGGTATTGGAGATTGCCGATCCAGTTGTACTAAATGCAAGAATCATTGAAAAATGTGAGTGTAAAAGCAGTTGCGTCCCTTGTGGATGCAGCTGCGGATGTGTTTGTTGTTCGGAGATACCGGATTCTGTGCTTCGTTGTCTTGGCGGCACACTTTGTGATGTTCCCGAGATCGAGCGTGTACTGGTTGTTTCTTTGGGATTTTTCTCTGTCGTGCGTATCGAACGTCCAGCACAGTTTCTCGTCAGTGCAACAGAATACTGCGTACCCGACAAAGAATGTACATTTCCGGAGGATGATGATCCTTGTTCCGCCTTCCGCAGAATGGCATTTCCTGTGGAACAGATTTGTCCGCCGAGCATTGGTCAGTACCCCTGCTTCCATGATAAAAAAGGATAAAACGAAAAATGGGTATCACGGCTGTGATACCCATTTTTATATGTGCAGTATGTTAGTTACTGAAGAAACTGATGAAGCTCCGCGGGAAGAGCAGCAGGGGCAATCGAAGCAGTCATCACGCAGTTGATGTTATTCGCTTCAACGAATGCAGAGATCTCCTTAACGGCAAGAACGAATTCATCGACATTATCGCGGCAGATCTTAAGTGCGGAGTCAACAAAAATATCAGTAATATCGTGGTTGCTGGCTACAATGCCGGAAATAAATCCAAACAACGCCTGGCCATCAGCGATCATATAATCCTTCGTGTTAATAAGACGAACCTTATGAGTGACGTCGAATTTCAGTTTGTCGCCCTGTTCCAGACAAACAACTGCGCCGTTTGTTTTTTCCGGTGCGGTGTTTACCATTTCGATCAGGGTTTTGGTTTTTCCGGAACCTTTTAATCCAACAATCAGTTTGAGCATGAATAATCTCCATTTCTCGGCGGAATTATCAATCGATTACAAAGACAACAATTACACCGGGAGGCTGCCCGCCGACAAAAAACCTCTCGATAATTATCTCTGTGTATATATCATACACGAAAACGAGAAAAAAATCAAGAGGTATTTGGTGAAAAATTGCAAAATTCTCAACTTTGTAAAGTGTTCCAAAAAAACAGGAGAATATTTGTATGAAATCACAAATTGAGACGTGTCAAATGCTTAAGCGTTAATACGAGCCTCAAGCTCTGCTTTCTGTTCCTCATATCCGGGTTTTCCGAGAAGCGCAAACATATTCTTTTTGTACGCTTCAACGCCGGGCTGATTGAAAGGATTGACACCGAGCATATAACCCGAAATGCCGCAGGCCATCTCAAAGAAATATACCATATAGCCGAAATCATAAGCAGTACGGCTGTCAAGCTCAAGGATCATTGCGGGAACGCCGCCGTCTGTATGAGCGATAACAGCTCCCTTATATGCCATAGAGTTGACGAATTCCAAGGACTTTCCGGTGAGGAAGTTCAAGCCGTCAACGTTGGCTTCGTCGTGAGGAACCTCTACTACTGCGCCGGTATCCTTGATTGACAGGATCGTTTCAAAAATGAGACGTTCGCCTTCCTGGATGTACTGACCGAGAGAATGGAGGTCTGTCGTAAAGACAACGGATGCAGGGAAGAGTCCTTTGTTATCCTTGCCTTCGGATTCACCGAACAACTGCTTCCACCATTCGTTCATCATGGTCATGCAGGGCTCGTAATCAACAAGGATCTCTGTTTTTTTGCCTTTGTTGCGAAGAATATTACGGTATGCGGCATACTTGAGACAATCGTTGTTTTCGAGATCGCACGGAGCAAACGCTTCGCGTGCAGCAGCAGCGCCTTCCATCATATCGTCAATGGAAATGCCTGCGACAGCGATCGGAAGCAAGCCGACAGCTGTCAGGACAGAATATCGGCCGCCGCAGTCATCCGGAACGACAAAGGTCTGACATCCCATCTCATCCGCAAAGGACTTGAGCGTACCCTTTTGACGATCTGTTGTGATATAAACGCGATCCTTGATACAGTCGGGACCGTATTTTTTGATAAGCATTTCGCGGAAAATACGGAAAGCGATCGCAGGTTCTGTTGTTGTACCGGATTTGGAGATTACATTGAGACAGACATCCTTGCCCTCGCAGATTTCGAGAAGCTCCTTGGTAGCCTGTGCAGAAATGTTGCAGCCTGCAAAGTAAATATCAGGGGTATCCTTTTTCAGATTGTTATAGTAGGGACTCTTACAGAATTCGATCGCCGCACGAGCGCCGAGATAAGAACCGCCGATTCCAATAACAATGAGGATGTCACAACTGGTTCTGATCTTTTCGGCGGCCTCCTTGATGCGAAGGAACTCTTCTTTGTCATAATTGACAGGAAGATCGACCCAACCGAGATAATCGTTACCAAGACCTGTTTTATTCCAGATCTTGCTGTGTGCACCGATTACCGCATCGTCCATTGCGTGAATTTCATGATCGGAGACAAAACCATTGAGAAATTTGTCATTCAACTTAATAGCCATTTTGAATACCGTTCCTTTCGATGACCGTTATACATTGACATCATTCATTTTCGATAAAAATCGTTTTTATCATACCGAAATCAACATAAAATTACAAGCGCAATTTTTTGCCAAATTGTGAATAAACTGTAAAAATACGTTTGAAGGAGCACTACAAGGAAAACATTCGGAGCATCCGAAGGAACAATGTACCAAAGTCAATACATTGGACCGTTGTGCCGGCGATAATCGGAACGGTTCCCAATACCGAATCTCCAATCTTATACTGTATACTGCCGAGTGTTGCGCCTTCTGTAATCGGTGCCGCAAAGGATTCGGGAAGTAATATTTCACTCTTGATTTGCCCCTCTGTGCCCTTGGTCACAAGTGCTGAGAAGGTATCAAAAGAAATTGGACATATCGAAGGATCACCGCCCTTGACGTAGACAGGCTCCATGTCATCACCGCTGATGCTGACATAAGCATAATTGGCAAAGCCCCAATCCAGAAGGGATGCAGCCAGACTGTTGCGTGCATCCTTTGTGGAAGACCCCATGATTACACAGATCAGCTGCATCCCGTCCCGTTCTGCTGTTGCGCTGATACAGAAGCCTGCTTTGGATGTAGAACCTGTTTTCAGACCGTTACATCCCCTATAAAAACGGACCAACCGATTGGTGTTTGTGAGACCGAAAGCGCCGTTTCTGATGCTGTCCATCCAGATTGTTGTATAATCAAAAACAAGCTCATGCTTCAAGAGCTCTCGTGTCATAAGTGCGATATCGCGTGCTGAGGTAAGATGTCCTGTTACGTCGTCGTCAAGACCGTTTGTATTCTTGAAAACCGTATTTTTCATGCCCAATGCTTCTGCTTTCTTGTTCATCATCGCAATGAATGATCCCTCCGATCCTGCAACATATTCCGCAAGAGCAACAGCAGCATCGTTGGCTGAAGCGATGATCAGGCTTTTTAACAGATCATGGACGCTAATCGTCTCTCCGGCCTTGAGATAGACCTGCGAGCCTCCCATTCCCGATGCATAGTCACTGACTGTTACGATATCGGAAAGAGAGATTTTCCCCTCGTCCAATGCTTCAAATACAAGAAGCATCGTCATAACCTTTGTTACAGACGCAGGCGGCAAGGCTTCGTCTGCGTTTTGCTCGAATAGGACGGTTCCGGTTTCTGCTTCCATCAGTATGACGGAAGCCGCATCGATATTATCCGAAAACTCTGCCGCCCGGACTGGTGAGATCGACATCGACATACCGATGATCAAAAAACATAAAAAAATACAGCAGAACTGCTTCATAAGAGATACCTCCGTGAACGTTTTGCTGTATTTTATGATTGATTGAGAGAAACTATGTGAGACACATCTCAAATACGGAAAGGTTCCAGCGCTTCGGCAAGCTTTTGTGCTTCGCCTTCGTTATGATATACGTGTATCTGAACGTTGACAGGCTTGGAAAGATCGAGACTGAATATTCCCATGATTGACTTCGCGTCAACCAAGTAACGTCCTGCGGCAAGGTCAATATCAACAGGGGAAGCGGAAGTGATGCCGACAAAACGTCGGATATCATCTATATTATTCAAACGAATATCAAACGAAATCATATAATCCTCCGATAAAAATATTTATGCAGTGATTATACTATGAAATCCGGGATTTGTCAAGTATTCAGGAAAGATATTTTATGGGCGACAATTAGACAATCCGGTTAATACACATCCTTTCTGTCAAAAGCAGATGGAAATAAGAAAAAGCAGAAACGCACCAATGCCGGATATCAGAAAGAAAAGATAAGCTGCCTCTGAGAAAACATGAGCACGCGGAAGCGCCAAAAATGAAAGAAGTACCATGAAAGCGGCACATATGATGCAGAAAATGTACGGTACATGATAGATCAACAAAAGAAGATAAATGTTCGATAACAGCAAAAGGATGGTTGATATCGGCAGAAGAATATGAATGACACATCTCGTTTGAATATAGGGCATCGATAACAAAAAGGCACAGAGGAGAGCTGCGGGAATGATGGACATCAAAAGAAACGGAAGCAAAAGAATCGGCATGATTGGTACGGTCGCCGGAAAAAAGATACTTTTCCATATCAGTAATAAATACAAAAGCAGAGTCGGCAAAAGCGCTGCGATAAGACATAATACCAATATACAGAAAGACGTTTTTGAAAGAAGCTCGTGAATCTGTAAAAGAAGATGTCTTTTGCTTTTTTTGATATGTTGTTTCATTCAGCTTATCTCCGTTTATCCGAAAAAAATGATATTTTTATAATATCGTATGGAAATTTGATTCAGTTTATGATATAATAAAAGCATTGATGAAAAAGAAAGGCTTCGGTATATCATGATTTTGATCATTGCGGAAAAGCCGAGCTTGGGGCGGAACATTGCTGCTGCGCTTGGTGTTAATCAAAAAGCAAAGGGCTGTCTTCTCGGTGAGAAATATATCGTGACGTGGGCATTCGGTCATCTTTTTTCGCTATGTGATCTTGAGGATTATCAGGAGGTGGCCGACTCTGAAAAGAAATCCTGGAATCTGGAGCAGCTGCCGTGCTTTCCCAAAGAGTTCCGCTTTCAGCTTCGCGGTACGTCTTCGAAAAAAAAGAAAACGAAAAAAAACACAAAAAGCAAATCCACTTACGGTGATGAAGGGATCGCTGAGCAGTTTGCTGTTATTGAGGCGCTCTGCAGGCGTGAGGATGTAACACAGATTGTAAATGCGGGAGATGCCGATCGAGAAGGCGAGATCATTGTTCGTTTGATACTTCAGCACGCACTTGCGCAAAAGGATGGAAAGCCTGCAATCGAAAAGCCGCTTTTCCGTCTGTGGTTGCCCGATCAGACCGAGCAGACCATACGTCGGGCCGTTGAGAACATGCAGTCCCAAAGCGCCTATGATAACCTCGCAAACGAAGGGTTTGCAAGAACATACGTTGATTGGCTTTACGGTGTTAATCTGACTCGCTATGCTTCTGTCCGTACGGGCACACTTTTGCGTGTTGGCCGTGTCATTGTCCCGATTGTGCGCGCTATCTATGATCGTGACATGGCGATCCGTAATTTTGTTGCGACACCGTATATATCCGTTGTATCAAAAGAGAAAACAAACGGACAACTGCTTGAGATGACATCTTCACATGAATTTGACGGAGACGATGCCGGCAAAGCAGGAGCAAGTGAGCTTTGCAATCGCTATAATCGTGCACAGGCGAAGGTAACATCTGTGAAGCAAAAGGAAACGGTCCTTGCATCAGGAAAACTGTATTCGCTTTCCGTTCTCCAAAGTGCACTTGGCAAAAAGTATAAAATGTCCATGGAGCGAAGCCTTGCGATCCTGCAAAAGCTGTATGAGGAAGGATATATCACCTACCCCCGTACAAACTCCGAGTATCTTGCAACAGCTGAAAAGGAAAAGATCGGCGAGATTCTTGAAAAGATTCGTGTCATGGGGTATGACGTGGTCTTCAAGGACAACAAAAAGATATTTGATGACAGTAAGATTGAGTCGCATTCAGCCTTGACCCCGACCTACAAGATCCCAGACAAGAACCGTTTGACGGAAGAGGAGATGCAGGTATATTCGATGATCTTCCGTCGTTTCGCAGCGGTCTTCTGTGCGGAGGATTGCATTGCCGAAAAAACGGAGGTCAAGGTGTCACTGTTTGAGGGTGAGGATGTACTCGAAGTATTCACGCTTCGCGGAACGGTAATCCGTGTCCCGGGTTGGATGAAATATGACGATGCTCCGAAGAATCATAAGATCCTTCCGCTGCTTTCCGAGGGCGATTTAGTCAAGGTGAATTTTCAGCCTGTCGATAAAAAAACAAAGCCACCGGAGCATTATACGATCGAGACCTTGAACAATTATCTGAAAAATCCGTTCAAGGAGGATAAAGCTGCTGCAAAAAAAGCAGCACAGCATGAGTCTGAGGATGAGGGAGATCCGGATGATGCCGAGGATTACCGTGCGATCTTTGAGGGACTTGAGCTCGGTACCGAGGCCACACGAACGGGTATCATTGACAATGCGCGAAAATCAAAATACATTCAACTGAAAAAGGATGTATATACCATATTGCCGGATGGAGAATTTCTCATTCAGTCGCTTGAAAAGATGGAGATCTCAATGGATAAATACAAGACATCGACATTGGGACGCTCACTCAAACGCGTTTATCGCGGAAAAGACAGTATAAAGGTCTGTGTTATGCTTGCTGAAAAGGAAATATCCGAGATCCTT
>JAFQMO010000083.1 GCA_017414385.1 Clostridia bacterium | reverse complement strand
TTATTTTACCACTATAATACATATATGTCAAGAGGTTCGATCGAAAAATTAAATAATTAAGTAATTTACGGGTATTGATTGAAAAAAACAACGTTTGTGATCGATTCGGCTTCCGTAATCTGTCCATCGGCAGTTATTTGACCGTAAAAGCAAACGGCAACCAGATCTCCGCATACGAATCCGAGACGGTCGAAATACCGATCGATCCGAATATCTCCGAGCGGAAGACGAAAGATCATTCCGTTATCGGGATCGGTACACCGCACCGCATCATCAATATAGGCGTAATCATCATCGATTTCAACCAAGGTTCCGATCAAATAATGCTGATACGGTTCGGCTTCGGCTGCAAAGGCATTTTCGCGGATCGTCCGGATCAGGTCTTTTGCCGCTTCTGTGCCGATCTCATATTGATATGCATAGTCGAAAATATTTGTCCAAATATAGCCGTCCTCTGTGATCAAAAAGGTGCGCTTGTAGACACCGAGCATATCGGAGGTTGCGGTAAATGAGACATAAGCATCGGCAGCGGGGTCAGTTCGGAGGGTCTCGTTTTTCGAAACGGGCGCATCCATACAGTCTGACAGCAGTTCCCATACGGAAATCCCATCATTTACGCGGAAATAACCCTCGGTACCGTATGTGAATGTTTCCAGCGGCAGTGTTTCGGGAAGTGCATATTGTTCCATCAGCGCACCGAGTGTTTGCGGTGGATCATCGTTCATTTTTATGTCTTTGTTCACAAAAACATAGTACGATTCCCCAAGCTTTACAGCGACATAGCTGTCGGGCGAGAGCGAGGAAATGCGGCGTACCTCTGCCATATGTGTGTGTATGGTCGCGGCGTCGTTTGTATCATCGTATTCTACACCCGATGCCTCCCCGGTACCGAGAGATTCTCCAAGGTACGTCTCTTCGATGACCGAATATTGTCCTACATATTCTGTATCAAGAAATGTCAGCCCGGTATATTGCTCTTCGGGGGTCATTTGATCCCAATTCCAAACATATCCGATGGCCGTCCAGCTATAGTCGACGTTCTTGTACGGACGGATTAGATTCGCCAAAGGGATGCCGGCATGGATATCCGGTTCTTTTGAAATATCGATCGTATCGGAAGAATTGGCCACAGCCTCTGTATCGGCTGTGCTGCTGTCATTTGGTGTATTTGCGGCGTGAGGCTGACGAATCATTGGCAAAAACAGGAGAAAACCGGCTGTGAGCAGGAGACACGCTGCGGCGGAAGCCAAATGTGTCCACAGTTTTTGGGGAACTAAGACGGCATTACCGGTTGCCTCTGCCTCCAGTGCTTCGTTGATGTATGCGGGGTCAAGCTTTTCAAGCATATCGGAAATTTGTTCCTTTTTCATAGACAGACTCCTTTTTCCGTTAAGTATTTTTTGAGTTTTTTACGCAGGCGGGATAATCGAACAGAGATATTGTGCTTGTTCGTTTGAAAAGAAACGGCAAGCGTAGTAATTGAGTCGGAAAACCAATAACGGCGTACAAACAGAATGCGATCATTTTGGGTAAGCGATGCCAAAAACGAATTCAGTACAGCAGCAATATCCTCAGAAAAAATAACGTTCTCGACTGTAACCTTGTCTGAGAAGCAGTCCTCAAGCTCATCAAGCGCGATGTCAAATTGACTGTTCCGCTTCGCAGCGCGGTTTGCTTGATAACGTTTGATCGAGAGGTTTCGTACGATCCGACATACATAGCTTGCAAGCGGCGTGGGATTTTGCGGGGGGACGGTGTTCCAGACCGCAAGATATGCATCGTTGACACACTCCTCTGCATCCTCATGACTGCTTGTGATATTATACGAGATCCGCTTGCAAAGAGCCCCGTATTTTTGCGCTAAGGCATCGATCGCCTGCTCCGATCGACCTTGGAATAAAGATATGATTTTGCTGTCGTCCATGTCTGCCCTCCTTCCTTTCAAAAATACACTACGGAAAAAAGGGAAAATATCTCACTGTTTTTTGTATTATATCAAAAAATTTTTCAAATTACAAGTTTCGGCGACAAAGAGAGCACCCGTGAGGAAAACGATGAAAAAAACAACTTTTTCGCCAACTGTCCCCGAACATTTGAAAAATTGTATTGAAAAAACGATGGAATTGTGGTACAATACCCATATCTTAAAAGATGCGTCGATAAGCGAACGTAAAGGAGTTTGCAATGAAAGTTGTATTACAGAATCTGACAAAAGTATTTCCGGGCCGAGGCAAGGGGACAAAGGATCATGTGATCGCAGTAAACGATTGCTCCTTTGAGATTCCTGACGGCGAGCTGGTTGGTCTGCTTGGCCCATCCGGATGCGGCAAAAGCACTACACTGAATCTGATTTGCGGCTTGCAGAAGCCGACAAGCGGTAAGATCCTTTTCGGAGATGACGATGTGACCGATCTCCCGCCCGAAAACCGCGGCGTCGGACTCGTGTTTCAGAACTATGCTCTGTATCCGCACCTGACGGTACTTCAAAATATTATTTTTCCTCTTCAGAATTTGCGCGGGAAGGAAAAGCTTTCGCGGGCACAGATGCTGGAAAAGGCAAATCGGATCGCAGCTCTTGTTCAGATCGACGGACTGATGGACAGAAAGCCGTCAGAGCTGTCCGGCGGTCAGCAGCAGCGTGTTGCCATCGCACGTGCGCTTGTAAAGATGCCCCGCGTCCTTTTGATGGATGAGCCGCTTTCCAATTTGGATGCACGTCTTCGCTTGCAGACAAGAGAAGAGATCCGCCGTATTCAAAGGGAAACGGGGATCACCACGGTCTTTGTCACGCATGATCAGGATGAGGCAATGAGCATATCCGATCGTATCGTTGTTATGAAGGACGGTGTGATCCAACAGATCGGACGGCCGCAAGAGGTATATAACGAGCCGTGTAATCTTTTTGTGGCAAAGTTTCTCGGAACCCCGCCCATCAATGTGTTCCGTGCATCGGTAAAGGATGGAACGCTTTGGATCGGGGATGAAGCGGTGCTTTCTGTCGGCGGTGTTGCAGACGGAAATGTGACTGTCGGTATTCGTCCTGAGGGATTTTGTGTGGATGAAAACGGTCCGTTGACTTGTACACTTCGTGCAATCGAGGTCATGGGGCGTGATGTTACGGTGGTTTCTGCAAATCCTGCGATGGAGGGGACGGAGATCCGTTCCATCATTTCCTCCGATCAGGATATTCATGAAAATAAAGAAACAGTGCGGTTTTCCCTGAAGGCAGGGAAGGTATTCCTGTTTGATTGGGAAAGCGGCGAACGCATTGCCTTCACTGAGACCCTTTGATCATTCGCGCTCGAGAATCATCAAGAAAAGGAGCTAATGGACAGCTACATATGGAGAAGAACAACCTGAAGGGATGGCTCTATCTGATCCCTGCGATTCTGTTTCTTGCGGTAGTCATGGTCTATCCGCTTATCGATGTTGTCGTATAGTCGTTTGAGGAAGGGTATAATTCCGCATCACAGACTTATTTTGGAATCGGTACGTATAATTATTCCTACGTGCTCCGTGATCCGTATTTTTTGCAGGCAGTAAAGAATACGTTTATCCTCGTTATGATCACTGTTCCGCTTTCTACATCGATTGCGCTGTTGATCTCTGTCGGACTCAATGCGATCAAGCCTCTGCGCAATCTTTTTCAGACAGTGTATTTTTTGCCCTATGTAACAAATACACTGGCAGTTGGTCTAGTATTCATGATATTATTCAAGAAGACACCGTATTCCGACGGTCTGATCAATCTGCTGGTTCGTTTCTTTGGAGGAACGGCTGTTGATTTTATCGATGGACCGTATTGGGCGAAAATGCTTGTTTTGTGTATCTATACGATATGGGTCGTTATGCCGTTCAAGATTTTGATTCTGACATCTGCGTTGGCCTCTGTCAAGCAGGATTATTACAGTGCTGCAAGGGTTGATGGTACCTCCCGTTTCCGTATTTTCCGTAAGATCACACTTCCGATGATCTCGCCGATGCTTTTTTATCTGGTGATCACCGGCTTTATCGGTGCGTTTAAGGCTTACAGTGATGCTGTCGCACTTTTTGGTACTGATCTCAATGCTGCGGAAATGAATACCATCGTCGGATATATCTATGATATGCTGTACGGTGACAGCGGAGGATATCCCTCCTATGCTTCGGCTGCGGCGATCATCCTGTTCGCAATCGTTCTGACGATTACCTGTATCAATTTGCTTGTCAGTCGAAAACATGTACATTATTGAGGTAAATCATGGAGAAGCAAGTAAAATATCAAAGAATTGAGCAAAACGCAGCAATACGTAAAGGCATTTTACAGACAGTCATATACATTTTTCTCGCGTTTTGGGCGTTGATGGTTTTGTTTCCGTTTTATTGGATGCTTCTGACATCCTTGAAGAGCTATGCCTCCTATAATGCGGAATATATTCCGAAGTTTTTTATAACAGCACCGACACTGCAGAATTATCGGGATGCGTTTACAGCCGTTCCGCTTGCAGATTATTTTGTCAATACGCTGATCTTCACACTTGCAACAACGGCATTGATGCTTGCTGTCATCATTCCGGCTGCATTTGCCTTTGCACGGTTGCAGTTCAAAGGCAAGAATCTTATGTTCACGCTGTTTTTATCGATGATGATGATTCCCTCCGAGCTCGTTATCATCACTAATTTTACAACCATTACGAATCTTGATCTTCGCAATACCTTCCCCGGCTTGATCCTGCCGTCTGTTTTGTCGGTGTTTTACATTTACCTTTTGAAGGAGAATTTTGCGCAGATTCCGGACGAGCTTTACTATGCAGCCAAGGTGGATGGAACCTCTGATTTCAAATATCTTTTCAGGGTGATGGTGCCGATCTGTCGGCCGACGCTTATCACAGTGACCATCCTGAAGGTGATAGAGTGCTGGAATTCCTATGTGTGGCCGCGCTTGATTACGGATAACGAGGCATATTTTTTGGTGTCCAACGGTATTCAGGAAATTCGCGAAAACGGCTTCGGACGTGAAAATATTCCGGCAATGATGGCTGCGGTCGTTGTGATTTCGGTCCCGCTGATTGTTCTGTTTTTGATCTT
>JAFQMO010000082.1 GCA_017414385.1 Clostridia bacterium | reverse complement strand
GCCGCGGCAAAGCGCGTGGGATCAGAGGTCTGCATTGTTGCCAGAACGTCACCCCGTTTGACGGACATACCGACCTTTTTGTGCATACAGATGCCTGCAAGCAGGTCGATTGCATCGTCCTTTGTCTGCCGTCCCGCACCGAGCAGCATTGCTGCTCCGCCGATCTTCTCGGCATCCACCTTTTGCAGATAACCGTCCTCATCTGCGATGATGTCACGGGTATGGGGTGCATGGAGCTGCTTATTGGGATCGGTGAATACGGATATGTCACCGCCCTGTGCATGCATCCATGTGAGAAAACGCTCGTAAGCCGCACCTGAACGCCATGCATGCTCTGCACGTGCAAATGCTTCATCGGCACTGATTCTGTGCACATTTGCAGCCATTTGTGCCGCAAGCGTCAGGGATACCTGACGAAGGTCGGAAAGTCCATCGTCCCGGCCTCGCAGAAAATCGATCGCCTCCTGCATTTCAGAGGCATTTCCGATCTGACGTCCGAGCGGCTGATCCATATCGGTCAGAACTGCGGAAACCCGTTTCCCGAATGCTTTGCCGATATCCACCATTGTGCGGGCGAGCAATCGGGCGCTTGGAAGATCCTTCATAAAGGCGCCCGATCCGACCGTGACATCCAGCACGATGGTATCGGAGCCTGCAGCGATCTTTTTGGACATGATGCTTGATGCGATCAGGGGAATGGATTCCACCGTTCCCGTGACGTCTCTGAGCGCATATATTTTTTTGTCGGCAGGTGCGATGGATGCATTTGCCCCCATGACGCAGACACCGATCTCTGTTACCTGGTCAAGAAACTGCGCGGAGGTCATCATCGTTCGGTAGCCGGGAATCGATTCCAGCTTATCGATGGTTCCTCCGGTATGCCCAAGTCCTCTGCCCGACATTTTTGCAACGCGGCATCCAAGTTCTGCTGCAAGCGGGGCAACGATCATTGTTGTTTTATCACCGACACCGCCCGTGGAATGCTTGTCCGCGGAGCGAGTTCCAAAGCACGAAAGATCGATGATATCGCCTGAGCGTACCATGGCATCTGTCAGATAGTAGGTTTCCTCGCTGCTCATACCGCAAATACAGATCGCCATCAGCAGTGCGGACATCTGATAGTCGGGAATGATGTCGTTTGTATAATCCGCAACGATCCGACGGATCTCCCCCTCGGAGAGGGTACCGCCGTCACGCTTCTTTTTGATCACATCATAGATCCGTGTCATATCGGTCTCCTTTTGGTCTGATGGTATATTTACAGTAAATTTTGCGGCCCGAAGCTTTCGGGAAGCAGCTGCGCGAGCGTGTATTCCAGGTATGTCTCCTCATCCTTACATCCGAGAATGATACGGAAATGCTCCGGATCACAGAATTCCCGCATGACCTGCCTGCATACACCGCACGGCGGACATGGATGCTCGGTTCTTCCGTTTATGCCGCCAACGACGGCAATTGCCCGAAAGCGGCGTTCTCCCTCACTGACAGCCTTATAGAATGCAATCCTCTCCGCACAGCAGGATGGGGAATACGCTGCGTTTTCTACGTTGCATCCGAGATATACCCGCCCCGATTCACCGAGCAGTGCTGCTCCCACCGCATGATGGGAGTATGGAACGTATGCGTTCTGCATCGCTTGATGGGCAATGGAAAGGAGCTCTTGTGTACTCATGTGGACGATCCTCTCAAAAGACGGGCAAAGCTTTCTCCGTCGATATCGCTGTCGATACCAAAGAGATCAAGCACGGTTTTTCCGATATCGGCAAAGGTCGATCTTGTGCCGAGATCAACGGGAGCGATCTGCTTTCCGTATACGAGGATTGGCACGTACTCACGTGTGTGGTCAGTGCTCTCATCTCCCGGATCGCATCCGTGGTCTGCTGTGATCATGATGATGTCATCATCGTCAATCTGTGTCATGAATTCGCCAAGAAAACGGTCAAACGCGGCAACGCCCTGCGCATAACCCAAAGGATCGTTTCTGTGTCCCCAAAGAACATCATAGTCGACGAGATTGATAAAGCAAAGACCGCGGAAATTCTTATGCACAAGCATTTGTGCGGTATCCATGCCTTCCTTGTTGCTGTGCGTCAAAAACGATTGGGTGATACCGCGTCCGGCAAAGATATCGGTGATCTTGCCGACGGCGATGGTGTCAAGGCCGCTCTCACTGAGATGATCGAGCATGGTAGGCTTGGGAGGAGGCAGGGAAAAGTCGCGGCGGTTGGCAGTACGCACGAAGTGGCCCGGATCGCCGATGAAGGGTCTTGCGATCACGCGTCCGACACCGTGCTCACCGACGAGAATACGGCGCGCGGCACGGCAATAAGCGTACAGCGTTTCCGGAGGAACGATCTCCTCATGTGCTGCGATCTGAAAAACACTGTCTGCCGACGTATAGACGATAAGATCACCTGTCAGCATATGCGCCTCTCCGTATTTTTTGATGACCTCGGTACCTGAAAACGGACGGTTGCAGAGAATGCCTCGTCCGGTCGTTTCTTCAAAACGGACAAGAAGGTCATTTGGGAAGCCGTGCGGATATACGGGGAACGGTGCATGAGAGATCAGACCTGCACATTCCCAGTGGCCGACGGTGGAGTCCTTTCCGACGGATTTCTGTGCGCATCTGCCAAAAGCACCGATCGGCGCTTTTACGGGATCGAGGAAGTCGACACCGGTGATTGAGGAGAGACCGATACGGCACATATTTTCTGCGCAGAAGTCTTCCTCATGCGCGATACAGCGAAGGGTATTGGTGCCCTCGTCACCGTATTCTGCAGCATCCGGCAGGGCACCGATGCCGAGACTGTCAAGTATGAATAAAAAAACACGTTTCATTCTGTATTTTTACTCCCATCTCTGAGATTTTTTGTTGGTTCTTCTGTCTTTATTATATCAAATAACGGGCGTTTTGTAAAGGCGCAGCGAAAAGAATCTTTTCATAATCTTTTTGCCGATGTCCGGGCGTTTTATTCTGACAATTCGCTGAATTTTTGAAAAAATATAGACATCCCCCTCGGTGTGTGGTATAATAGGAAGCATCCAAAAGAATGATCCGCAGTGATTTTGCGGGAAAGGAGCAGCATGACACCCTATAATTATACCCTTCTTTGCGATTATTACGAGCTCACGATGGCCAACGGTTATTTTGTGTCCGGAAAGGGAGACGAGATTTCTTATTTTGACGTATTTTTCCGCACGATTCCCGATGGCGGCGGGTATGCGATCGCCGCAGGTCTTGAGCAGGTCGTTGAATATATTGAAAACCTTCATTTTACGGAAGAGGATCTTGCGTTTCTGAGGACAAAGAATCAGTTTTCCGAGGAATTCCTTGATTATTTGCGTACCTTCCGCTTTACCGGTGATATTTACGCCGTTCCCGAAGGAACACCGATCTTCCCCGGAGAGCCGATTCTGACGGTTCGTGCAAGGGCTGTGGAGGCACAGTTTATCGAGACCTTTGTGTTGCTTGCAATCAATCATCAGTCGCTCATTGCAACAAAGGCAAGCCGTGTTGTACGGGCAGCGGGCGGACGGCCCGTTGCGGAATTCGGATCCCGCCGCGCACAGGGTGCTGACGGTGCGATTCTCGGTGCACGTGCTGCATATATCGGCGGATGTGCCGCAACGGCGTGTACTCTGTCTGACAGAATGTACCATATTCCCGCAACCGGTACGATGGCACATTCCTGGGTGCAGATGTTTGATTCGGAATATGATGCGTTTCGCGTATACTGCGAGATGTATCCGGATAACGCAACGCTTCTTGTGGATACCTATGACGTTCTGCGTTCCGGTGTACCCAATGCCATCCGCGCATTCCAAGAGGTGCTTTTGCCGCGCGGCATCACAAGGTGCGGTATTCGGCTCGATTCAGGAGACCTTACGTATCTGACCAAAAAGGCGCGGAAAATGCTCGATGAGGCCGGGCTGACGGAATGCCGCATCGTTGTTTCCAATTCTTTGGATGAATATATCATTCGCGATCTCATCATTCAGGGAGCACAGATCGACTCTTTCGGTGTCGGTGAGCGCCTGATCACGGCAAAAAGCGATCCTGTTTTCGGCGGTGTGTACAAGCTGGTAGCCAAGGAGGATGCACAAGGAAGGGTCATTCCCAAGATCAAGATCTCCGAGAATCCGGGCAAGATCACAAATCCGCACTTCAAACGCGTCTTCCGTATCTTTGACCGCACGACCGATGAACCGATCGCGGACATGATGTGTATTTACAATGAGGAGCCGATCGATGTAACAAAGCCGCTTGAGATCTTCGATCCTGACAATACATGGAAGCGCAAGCAGGTGACCGATTACTATCTGCGCGAGCTTTTGGTGCCTGTATTTATCGGCGGAAAATGTGTATACGATCTGCCGTCGATCGGAGAGATCCGTGCATACTGTCAAAACGAGGTGGATCATCTCTGGGATGAGATCAAGCGTCTGGAAAATCCGCATAAATTCTATGTGGACCTGTCGCAGAAGCTCTATGACACAAAGATCCGTCTGCTTGCAAGCAAGGGTACGGATTACGATTCTTAATCATTCTATCAAGTTTTTCAAGAGAGGAATCCGTCTATGAACGAATATACAAAAAAGCTTCTTTCCTTCATAGAGGCAAGCCCCAGCCCCTATCACGTATGCGAAAATTTTGCGCAGATGCTGCTTTGTGCAGGGTTTACAGAGCTGTCAGAGGGAGATGTGATCTCCGCTTTGCCGCAGGGCGGTTACTTCGTCCGCAGAAACGCATCCTCGATCCTTGCGTTCCGTATGCCGAAGGAGAAGGCGGATCGCTTCATGATCTGTGCGGCACACTCCGATTCCCCTACCTTCTGCATCAAGGAGGATGCGGAGCTTGTATCGGGTCCGTATGTACGTATCAACGCTGAACGGTACGGCGGTATGATCCCGCAGGCGTGGATGGACCGTCCGCTTTCTGTTGCGGGACGACTGCTCGTGCGTGAGGCAGATGCCCGTATCACAACGAAGCTTGTCAATGTGGACCGCGATCTTTTGCTGATCCCCAATATCGCACCGCATATGACTCGCATCAATGAGACCAATCCTGCAATCGATCTTGTTCCGCTGTTCGGAGAAGCCTCTGCCAAGGGGTCTTTCCGTCAGACCGTTGCAGAGGCGGCGGGCGTGGAAAAGGAGCGTATTCTGTCAGCAGATCTGTATCTTTACAACCGTGACCGCGGTACGGTGTGGGGTGCGGACGATGCATTTGTTTCTGCACCGAGGCTGGATGATCTGCAATGTGCGTTTTCTGCGATGACGGCGCTCCTTTCAAGCGAACCGATGGAGCATACGGTATCCATGTGCGCGGTTTTTGACAACGAGGAGGTCGGCAGTCACACAAAGCAGGGGGCGGCATCTTCCTTTTTATCGGACATTCTGCACCGCATCCTCTTTGTACAGGGCAGAACAGAGCAGGATTATATGACGGCGATTGCAAACAGCATGATGGTATCGGCAGACAATGCGCACGCCGTTCATCCCAATCATCCCGAATTTGCGGATCCGACACACCGTCCCCAAATGAACGGAGGTATCGTGATCAAGCATAATGCATCTCAGCGTTACACCACCGATGCGGTATCGGCTGCGCTCTTTTTGGAGATCTGCCGCCGTGCAGATGTCCGGGTACAGCATTTCTACAATCGTTCCGATATGACGGGCGGCTCGACACTTGGCAATATTGCAAATATGCATGTTTCGCTCAACACCGTTGACATCGGTATGGCACAGCTTGCGATGCATTCTCCTCTGGAAACGGCGGGTGCGCGCGACACGGAGCAGTTGATCTGTGCACTGCGCGTCTTTTTCGGCGCACGTCTGCATACCTCGGCAGGCGGTACCTTTGCGCTTGCCTTCTCATAATAAACAAAAGACCTTGCTTGTGTTCAGCAAGGTCTTTTTTGTTTCTCAGAAGAGGATCTTAACGGCGAATTCACGTGTGCATCGGGGACAACGTACCTGATGCTGTCCCTTTCTGCGGGGCAGACAAAGCTCTGCCTTGCAGTGCGGGCAGACACGGTATCGCTTGGTGCCGATATTCCGGATACGGCTTTTCAGCCTTTTCCAATATTTACCGAGCGATCGGAGAAGACCGACACGGCTGCACGCATTCAAAAATTTGGTGCGCAGGCTCCAGAATTTCATGTTCTCCGAGCGTCTTGCTGTCAGATTCCGGGAAAAGGAGCGGAAAAGCATGTATACAGCGGCAAAGGTACATATCAGCGCGATGACGGAGCTTTTCAGGAACAGATTGAGCACATAGAGGATCATATAGGTCCAAAACAGTGTGCGGTTCAACGCATCCATTCCGTTTCTGCCGCTCATAAAACGGATCAGCCGTTCTTTCCAATTCATGACAAGTCTCTCCATTTCGTAGTTCTCTTTTTCTTTATTATAACACCGGAATGTGACATACTTATGTCCTTTTGACAAATTTTCTCAAAACCATTTTGGATGAATTTAAGAACATTCCCAAAGAAAAAGCCGGAGATATCCGCGTATGGCTTTGATGAGCAAAAGCCCGGGATCCCTCCGGCATTTTTCTGTTTTTATTTCAGGGCGGGGAGCTGTGCCGTCCATTGGTCAATGGCGGTAAAGCCGTTTTCTGTATGGACGCAGCTGCCGCTTCCTTTTTGTACGGCTCAGACCTGCTTGAAGAATTCCAGCTCTTCTCCGTCCGGACCGACAACGAATGCAACCTGGATGGAGATCTTTTCGGGACGGGAATCCAAAGAAACGATCTTCGGGGGGGTCAAGGGCAGAAAGCTTGCCTTCAATGCGGTCTCATATGCAGCCTCAACATCGTCTGCCATCATTGCAAAATGGACCCACTTTCCGCTTTTGGACAGATGATCTCCGCCGCCCGCAAAGAGCTCGAGTCTTCCGCCGTCACCGAGATCCAGCATAAGGACCTCCTCGTTACCCTCGCCCCAACCAACGATCTCCGTCATGCCAAGCGCTTGATACATTCTCTTGGATTTTTCGAAATCAGCCACTTTCAGACCAATGTGGTGAAAGCCCATTCCTTTGATTGTGTTGTTCATAATGATGATCCTTTCTTTTTGTTCTATAGATATTTTACTCGATTTCCAGCCACGAGCCGGAAACGGAAACAGCACCGGGTTTCTTTTCAAAATTCAGAGATTCAAAGGGGACTCTGTCGATATAACCGCCCTCATAAATTGCGTTGACTCCGTGGTCGAGCATTTTCTGTGCAAGTGCGCGGTTATAGTCGATGCAGTACTGCTTCTGCCCGCGCATATACCGATCGGAGATGTCCATAAACGCAAACTTCAGGGAAGTGACCTCACCTTCGGAGAATGTTCCGTCTGCAATATAAGGCTCCATCGCCTTTGCAAACAGCATCGGGAGGATGATCGCTTTGGGATGATTCTGTCCGCTTACACTGACACAGGAGCAGGCAACATCGAGCTGGATGGTCAGCTTATCGATGCGAGATCGTTGTTCCTCTGTTTTTGCAAGATCCATTGCGGTATGCATAGCGCGGTATCCCTCAATGACGATCTTGTTCGGATAAAGGTACTGACAACCAAGAGAATCATAGAGCGCATCCCAATCGATGCTGTTAAAGCTGCGCAGCTCATCCGCAGAATATGCGGGCAGTGTGAGTTTTTGTACCG
>JAFQMO010000009.1 GCA_017414385.1 Clostridia bacterium | reverse complement strand
TAAGTATACCCTTCTTTTCTGTATTTTTCAGTATTTCTGTTTCTGAAGCTCCGTCACAGCAAACGGCTGTCGCCGAAAATCCCCAAGGCTCGCCCAAAACAAAAAAGCCCTGCGCATCACATGGATGTACGCAAGGACGAGACAGCTGCCCCGTGTTACCACCGTTGCTTCACCCCCGCCTCACGGATGGGGTCTTTGTGTGTTTTCGCAAAGGAAAACACGCACGCTTGATCACGGACGTGTGCCGCCGCAGCCTACTGCCCAAAGCAGGGTTCGGTGCGGAGCTCCGGGATGTATTCGTCTCCTTGCTTTCTGCGCGCGCCTCTCATCGCCCGGCTGCTTTCTGTGCGCCGGCAAGGAACTACTTTTTCCCTTCATTGCCTTTTTATCAGTATAACACAGTTTTTTCCCGCTGTCAATATTTTTATCCGTTTTTCAATCATTTTCCGCGCAGATCCGCTTCAGAGAAAAAGCAAAAAGGAAAAAGGATCCGCCGAATACAGCGGATCCTTTGATATGTTGCTTTGTGTCAGCGCAATTACGCTTCCTCTGTGATCTCAACGCCTGCTTCTTCCGCAGCCTCAGCGATGATCTCAGCCTCCTCCGCTGCTTCCTCTTCTGCAAGGAGCGCACGGATGGAGAGAGAAACCTTCTGGTTCTCCATATCGATCGCAGTGATCTTTGCCTCAACCTCCTGGCCCTTTTCCAGAACCTCAGCAGGATTGTTGATGCGCTTGTTTGCGATCTGGGATACATGGATCAGACCGTCAACGCCGTCAACGATCTCAGCAAATGCACCGAAGGGCATGAGGTTTACGATCTTAACGGTCGCAACATCACCCTCCTGGTACTTCTCGGTAAAGATCTTCCAAGGATTGGTATCCTCTGTCTTGTAGCCGAGGGAGATGCGTCTTGCCTCCGCATCGAAATCCTTAACGAATACATGGATGGTATCACCGATGGATACGACATCGGAGGGATGCTTGATACGCTTCCAGGAAAGCTCTGTGGCATGAACCATACCGTCCACACCGCCCAGATCCACGAATGCACCGTAAGGCATAAAGGACTTGACAACACCGTCAAACTCACGGCCGATCTCCATCTCAGCCCAGAATGCAGCCTCGCGCTCCTTGCGTTCTGCACGGAGGACCTCACGGATGGATGCAACCGCACGTCTTCTCTGCTCGTTGATGTCAATGATCTTCACGCGCTGTGTGGTTCCCTGCAGCTGCTTGAGATCTGCTTCTCTGGGCAGACCGGAGTGAGAAGCGGGAACAAATACCTTCATACCCTTGATCACAACGATAACACCCTTTTCCAGTGTCTCAACGACACGGCCGGTCAGGATCTCGCCGCTTGCGTTTGCAGCAACAATCTCATTCCAGTTGTTTGCATTGTCGATCTTCTTCTTGGACAGGGTAGCAACGCCGTCAATATCACTGACACGAACAGCGATCGCTTCGATCTCGTCGCCGATCTTGAACATCTCAGCAACATTTGCAGTGGGATCATCCGTAACATCGTTAAAGGACAGAATACCTGTAACCTTGGAACCGATATCCACATGGATCTCGTTCATACCGATGGATGTAATCACACCCTTGACCACGTCTCCTGTATTTAAAGTTTTGAAAGATTCGTCCAGCATTTGCGCGAAGTTTTCTTCCATGATTTCGAATTCGCTCATAATTGTTTTAACCTCCTGTATTATACTGTCGGGTGTGGACGCACCCGCAGTGATGCCTACACAGATGTGCGGCTTGAACAGATGCCGCTGAATGTCGGAGGGCCGTTCGATGAAGCAGGTCAGAGCGCAGTGATGCTTGCATATATCATAAAGCTTCTGCGTATTGGAGCTTCCTCTGCCGCCGATAACGAGCATCACATCTGCTCGCCGGGCAATGTCTTCCGTTTCCTTCTGACGGTTTTCTGTAACATTACATATTGTATCAAAAATTTTTGCGTTTGTATATACTTTTTCAATAATTTTTTGAGTTTTTTTACATTCTGATAACTTTTGAGTCGTTTGTGCGACATAAATTACCGTTTTTTGGAGATATTGACGTGCCTGATCGGTCCCGCACCACGCCTCACAAGCCGCCGCATCCTCAAACACAACGGTGTCACAGGCAAAGCGGCTGCGGATCCCCCGCACCTCCGGATGCTCGGGGTCGCCGAAAATAATACCAAGCGCCGTATCGGGTGCCGAGGCATACGGTGCCGACTCCCTCTCTGCGATCCTATGGATGTTTTTGACAAAGGGGCAGGTACAGTCGACCACGAGAAGACGTCCGTCCCGCTCTGCCGCCGCACGCAGACGCGCCTCCGTAGAAGCAAGTGCTCCGTGTGCACGGATGATCACGATCAGCTGTCCCATACACGGGTCCAAGAGCAGTGCAAGTGCCTCCTCTGCCTCCATGGCACAGATCCCGCGCGCCGCAAGGGAGTCGATGACGATCGGATTGTGGATCAGCTCTCCAAGCGTCACGATGCGGGCATTGGGGTATTTGCGCGCCATTCGTTCTGCCGTCTCCACGGCAGCTCTCACGCCGGGACAAAAGCCCGCGTGCTTTGCTTCGATGACAGTCATCGGTCACCTCACCATGTACGGTGCGCCTCTGAGAGCGCACAGATCTGTGCAAAGATTTTCTCCGTCGCCTCGCGGTAGGTCTGTGCATTTCCCTCCGAAAGGCCAAGCGCCTCATTGGGGATACGGCGTCCGATGATGACCCTTGTTTTACAGAACGGACGAAGCTTACGGCTCTTTGTTTCAATGCATACGGGCAGCGCATCCGCACCCGAGCGGTACAGCATCATACCTGCCCCGTGGCGGATCTGTGTCTGCTCCGGCGGAATACCGGGGAAGCGGTGTCCCTGCGGAAAGATACCGACCGAGCGGTGATGCTGCAGCTGCTCCACCGTCTTTTTGATGGCACCGACGTCTCCCGAGCCGCGGGAAACAGGGTATGCGCCAAATGCGGAGATGAGCTGCTTCAGAAGCGGGATACGGAACAGCGAGTCCTTCGCCATCCAATAGATCTTGATGCGGATCGCCGCGCCGATCACGACGGGATCCATGTTTCCGATGTGATTGGAGCACAGCAGAAACGCAGGCGCACCCGTATCCTCGGTATCGGCGGGAATATTTTCCGCACCGATCACCTCAACACGGTAAAGACGGCAGAAAAAGCCCGCAAGGTATTTGATCATGTTATTGTAAAAGCCCATCATATCCCCCTCAGAGAAGGAGTCCGCGGTCACGCATCAGCGCCTCGATCGCCGCAACGTTCTCTTCAACACTCATCGCGGAATTGTCCATCAGAACAGCATCCTGTGCAGGAACGGCAGGTGCCACCGCACGTGTGCGGTCTGCCTCATCCCGTTCGTTGATCTCGGCAAGGATCGTTTCGTAGTCAACGTCCTGCCCCTTTTCCAGAAGCTCTCTTGTCCGTCTTCTTGCGCGCGCCTCAGCGGATGCGGTCATGAAGATCTTCAGCTGTGCATGGGGGAGGATGACCGTTCCGATGTCACGGCCGTCCATGATCACATTATTTTTCTCAGCAAGGTCTCTCTGCATCTGCAGAAGGAAGCTGCGTACCTCCGGGATCCTGGAAACAACGGATGCGTACATGGAGATCTCGTTTTCACGGATGGCGCGGCTGACGTCCTCTCCGCAAAGAAAGACGAGCTGCTCTCCGTCCTCACTGTAGGAAAGGCGGATCTCGATCTCGGGAAGCTGTGCACACACCGCCTCCGCATCGTCGGGAGATACCCCGTGTCTGCGGACAAACAGTCCGATCGCACGGTACATAGCCCCCGTGTCTACATACACAAAGCGCAGTTTTTTTGCCAGCGCCCGTGCAACGGTGCTCTTGCCCGCGCCGGACGGTCCGTCAATGGCGATATTGATCATATCTCGGAATTCCTTTCATTTTTTATCCGTCGCGGTCTCAAAAGAAACGGCGACAAAAGCGCCGCGGAAAGCGCAAGGATCACAGCGCTGACCGTTTGTGCGGAAACGGTAACATCCGCAAAGCACCGCCCGCCCCGCAGGGAAAAGCGGCTCGCCCCGCGCGTCAGCGATCGTACACCGCCATGACGCATCGCACGGGACAGACAGAGGCGATCGAGCGTTCTCTGCACCGCACGGCAGAGAGAATACACCGATCGGAATACAACAAGCATTCGTTTCATTTTTTGCATCATTCAGGGAGAACAGCGGCTCTTGCGGCGGCAGCTGCCGTGGAGAAGGCGATCTGAAGATTGAAGCCTCCCGTATAGCCGTCGACGTCGATGACCTCACCCGCAAAGTACAAGCCGCGTACCCGTTTTGCCTCCATGGTCTTCGGATTCAGCTCCTTGACACTGACACCGCCCGAGGTCACAATCGCCTCATCGATGGGACGAAAATCCACGGTATGGATCCTGAGATCCTTGAGCGTGCTTCTGAGCGCACGGCGCTGCTCCTTTGTGACGGTGTTGCATTTTTCCGTCGGGGAGATCCCCGAAAGCCGCATGACGACATTTGCCATCTTTGCGGGAACGAGTCCGCCGATCACATTGGAAAAATTCTTGTTGATCGCCGCACCGAAGTCACGCAGGATCCGCTCATCCAGCATTTTTTCGTCAAGCGCCGGCTTGAGATCCAAATGCAGAACATAGTCTGCAATGCGCTCCTTTTTCAGATGTGCGGAAGCGGAAAGGATCATCGGTCCCGATACGCCGAAATGCGTAAAGAGCATCTCGCCGAAATCCTCATATACCGTCTTTGTTCCCTCGCCCTCCGTGATCCGAAGCGCCGTATTTTTCAGAGAAAGTCCCATCATCTCGCGGCAGAAGGACTCCTTGCACACGATCGGTACCAGCGACGGGTACAGCGGCGTGACCGAAAGCCCCGCCTCACGCGCAAATCGGTATCCGTCTCCCGTGGAGCCTGTCCCGGGATAGGAAAGACCGCCTGTGCAAACGATCACGCGATCGTAAGCAAAGCGTCCCTTCTCCACACGGACACCCGTTACGCGCCGCATTCCGTCCTCCGTCTCCTCCTCCGAGAAAAGCAGCTCCTCCACCGTCTCGTGGCGGACCTGCACACCCGCCTCACGCATCCGCCGCTCCATTGCCGAAACGATCTCATTGGCATCGTCGGACACGGGGAAAACGCGGCTGCCGCGTTCTGTTTTCAGTGCAACTCCCAGATCCCGGAACATCGTTTTGGTATCCTCGGGGGAAAAAGCATTGATCGCCCCGAACAGAAAACGGGGATTGGTCGGAATGCTGCGGATAAAGGCATCGGGGGTGCAGTCATTTGTGACATTGCAGCGCCCCTTACCTGTGATCGCAAGCTTTTTTCCAAGCCGTCTGTTTTTTTCGTAGAGTGTGACCGCGGCACCTGCCTGCGCTGCCTCTGCCGCCGCCATCATTCCGGCGGCACCGCCGCCGATCACGGCAATTCTGACCGTATCCTTCATCATCGGTCACGGCTTTCCGTTCGTTGCGTAAACATCATATTCTTCCCATACCGTCTCCAGACGCTCAAAGGTCTCCGAGATCTCCGTCTGCTTCTTCTTGGAGATGGCAACGATCAGCGCATTGATGACCGACAGCGGCGCCACATAGGAATCCACAAAGGAGGCCATATCGCTGCGCGCGATCAGCAGGTGATCCGCCCCCGATGCAAGCGGCGAGGACTCGCTGTCCGTCAGTGCGACCGTCACAGCGCCCTGTACCTTCGCATAATCAATGGCATTGATGATCCGCTTGGAATAACGGGGGAAGCTGATGCCGATAAAAACATCGCCCTCTCCGATGCGCAGAAGCTGCTCAAACATTTCCGAGGAGCTTGTTGCCTGCACCATATGGACATTGGGAAACATCAGATTGAAATAATAGCCGAGAAAGCCGGAGAGCAGTGCCGCCGAGCGCATACCGGAGATATAGATATGCTTTGCCTCGATGATCGCATCGACCGCACGGTCAAAGGAATGCGGATCGATCCGATCGAGCGTTGCGCGGATCTTATCGATATCGCCGCTGAGGATCTTGCGCAGGACCTCGCCGTCACCGATGCGGTCGTTTGTGATCTCGATACGCTGAACCGATGTCAGCTTGGTACGGATCAGCTCCTGCAGGGATCTCTGCAGCTCCGGATATCCCTCATAGCCAAGCTCAATGGCAAAGCGCACCACCGTCGATTCAGATACGTTGACGATCGCGCCGAGCTTGGAGGCTGTCATATACGCCGCCTTATCGTAGTGCTCCAGCATATACCCCGCGATCAGCTTCTGTCCCTTGGAGAATTCGGGCATCATGGTCTCGATTCTTGTCAGAATGTCTGTCATAAAATGACCCCTTTCCTGTACAGGACCGCATATTGCAGTCCTGCCGTTTCTGCAAGAGTACCGCAGTCTCTCCCGGGGGATCAGCTGCGGTATTCTGCGTATTACTTATGTGTGATATAGCCAAGCGCGACGAGTGTCTCCGCCTCAAGAACGGCACCGCCTGCGGCACCGCGAAGGGTATTGTGTGCAAGACCCACGAACTTGTAATCGTATACGCTGTCCTCTCTCAGTCTTCCGACGCATACACCCATACCGCCCTCTGTATCGCGGTCAAGCGCCGCCTGCGGACGGTTGTCTTCCTCAAAATAGGTAATGAACTGCTTCGGCGCGGAGGGAAGCTCCTGCTCCTGCGGAATACCGCGGTAGCTCTTCCATGCGGAAAGGATCTGCTCCTTTGTCGGCTTCTTTGCGAATCTGACAAAGACCGCTGCCATATGACCGTCGGAAACGGGCACGCGGATACACTGTGTTGTGATCACGGGAGAGGATGCGCGGACGATCTCTCCGTTTTCCATGCTGCCCCAGATCTTCAGCGGCTCCTGCTCGGATTTCTCCTCCTCACCGCCGATATAGGGAATGACGTTATCGATCATCTCGGGCCACTCCGCAAAGGTCTTTCCTGCGCCGGAGATCGCCTGATAGGTGGTCGCAACGACCTCGCAGGGCTCAAACTCCTTGAGTGCGTTCAGCGCGGGAACGTATGCCTGAATGGAGCAGTTGGGCTTGACGGCGATAAAGCCATGCTTGGTGCCAAGACGCTTTTTCTGCGCCTCAATGATCGCAAAGTGATCGGCATTGATCTCCGGAATGACCATCGGAACGTCGGGTGTCCAACGGTGTGCGGAGTTATTGGAAACAACGGGAACCTCTGCCTTGGCATAGAATTCCTCCAGTTTCTTGGTTTCATTCTTATCATAGTTGATGGCGCAGAAGATGACATCCACATCCTTTGTGGTCTCCTCGATGTTCCATGCATCCACAACGATCATATCCGCAAGACGTGCAGGCATTTCCGTTTTCATCTTCCACCTGCCGCCGAGCGCACGCGCATAGGTCTGACCTGCGGAGCGCGGACTTGCCGCCAGCTTCGTTACCTCAAAAAACGGGTGACCCTCCAAAAGCGTAATGAATCTCTGTCCTACCATACCGGTTGCGCCGACAATACAGGCGCGAAGCTTTTTTTCAAGCTGCATATTTCTTCCACCTTTCAAAAACAGATCATTTTATTACAGTAGCACATTATAGTATATCACCGATGCCGCCATTTGTCAATGGAATTGCGGGGGATTTTATTTTTTGGTCCATGTAGAGGGGGAGAAGGTGATCAGCAGCGGGATGATCTCCAGACGTCCCAGCAGCATGGTAGCAGACAGCACAAGCTTTGAAAACGCGGAATATGCGGCAAAGCTCTGTGTCGGACCGACCGCTGCAAATCCCGGACCGACGTTGTTGAAGCACGTCACAGCGGCGGTGATGTTGGTCTCAAAATCAAAGGCATCAAAGCAAAGAAGAAAAAACGTACAGATCAGAACACAGAAATACAAGATCAGATACGGACTGATCGACTCGACCGTCGCCTCATCCACCTTTTTGCCGTCCATATGCACCGCACGCACCGAGCGGGGATGCAGCATCCGCATCAGACTCTGCTTTGCGTAGCGCAAAAGCAGCATCACACGCGAAACCTTGAGACCGCCCGCCGTGGAGCCCGCACAGCCGCCGACAAACATCAAAAGGAACAAGACCGCCTTTGACAGCTGCGGCCAAAGGTCAAAATCCACCGATACATAGCCCGTTGTCGTCATGATCGACGCGACCTGCACGCTCGCATCGCGGAAGGCATGGGAGATACTGCCGTAGGAGGGCATCAGATTGAGCGTAATGATACCTGCGGACACCGCACAGATCGCAAGATAACACCAGAGCTCCGCCGAGCGCAGTGCACCGCGGAGATTGCGGATCAGGATCAGATAATACAGATTGAAATTCACGCCGAACGCGAGCATTCCCACAGCCAAAATCCATTGCAGATGCGGCGCATAGCCGGCAATGCTGTCCGCCCTGATGCAAAAGCCTCCCGTACCCGCCGTTGCAAACGCATTGACAACGCTGTCAAACAGCGGCATCCCCGCGACAAACAGCACAAGTATGAGAAGTGTGGTCAGGGCAATATAGATCAGATAAAGGATCTTTGCCGTGTCCCGCAGACGCGGCACCAGCTTACCGACGACCGGTCCCGGCATCTCCGCACGCATGATATGGATGGAGCGGCCGGAATTTGCGCCGGATGCGGGCAGGATCGCCATCATCAGGACAAGGATCCCCATACCGCCGATCCAGTGCGTAAAGCTTCTCCAGAACAAAATTCCGTGTGAGAGCGATTCCACGTTCGTCAAAATGGAGGCTCCCGTCGTTGTAAAGCCGCTGACCGTTTCAAAAAACGCATCGATATAGGAGGGGATCTCCCCGCTGATAAAAAACGGCAGTGCGCCGACGGCAGAGAGCACGATCCAGGAAAGCGCCGTGATGATAAAGCCTTCCTTGGCATAAATGATGCGGTTTTTCGGTCGGAACAGCGCCATCAGAAGACCGCCTGCAAGAAATGCGATCCCGATGGCACACAAAAACGAGGATACCGTACGCTCACGGTAAAGGAGTGCTGTGCCGAGCGGGAGAAGCATGAGGGCGCCCTCAAGCACCGTCAGCTGTCCGAGTGTATAAAAAACCATTCTTCGGTTCATATCAAATTACCTTCTGTGTCATTGTTACTGCAGAATATCGGAAAGATCCTGCAGCTTCTTTTCGGCAGAGACCACGATCACGCGGTCTCCCTCACAGATACGGTCAGCACCGGTCGGAATGATCGGTATCCTTCCGCGGATAATGCCTGCGATCAGGATCCCCTGCTTGATCTTCAGATCCTTTAAGGGGATACCGATGCAGTTTGCATCTGCCGTTACAATAAACTCCATTGCCTCCGCCTTATCGTCGGCAAGCTTATAAAGCGTCTCGATGTGGCTGCCGCGCGAATTCTGACGGGCACGCACATACCGCATGACCACGTCCGCGACCGTACGCTTGGGCGATATGATGCTCTCAAGTCCCAGCTGATCGGCAAGTCCCTCCAGCGATTCGCGGTTGACCTTGGTGATGACCTTGGAGACACCCCGCGCCGCCGCAAATATGGAAACGAGGATATTCTCCTCATCACCGCCCGTCAGCGCTACAAATGCATCCGAGCCTGCAAGCCCCTCCTCCAGAAGGAGCTCCTGGTCCGTTCCGTCGCCGCAGATCACGATCGCACGCGGCAGCAGTCCCGAAAGTGTTTCGCAGTGCTCCTCGTTTTTCTCGATGATCTTGACATCGATACCGATGTCACCAAGCATCTTCGCCAGATAGAAGGAGATCCTGGAGCCGCCGAGGATCATGACGCTGCGCGCCTGCTTTTTGAGCATATCCAATTCCCGCAAAAACCGCTGGATCTCCGCAGAGGATGCCGTGATGCCGATCCTGTCCTCTCCCTGCAGAACAAAGTTACCGGACGGAATGAAGACATCCTCTCCTCTCCGTACATAGCAGACAAGGATCTTTGCCTTGAAGTGGTTTCTCAGATCGGAAAGCGAAACACCGCTCAGGCGCGAGTCCGGCTTGAGACGGATCTCGATCATCTCGAAATTCCGCGCCGCAAATTTTTCCACCTTGAGCGCAGAGGGCAGCTTCAGCATGTTGTAAAGATCTCTTGCGGCAAGCATCTCCGGATTGACGGCAAGCGAAAGTCCGAGCTCACGCCGCATAAAATCGAGCGAGCTGTCATTGTATTCGGGATTTCGGATCCGCGCGATCGTATGCCGCGCACCCATTCTGCGTGCGATAAAGCAGGCAAGCATATTCAGCTCGTCGGAATGCATCATCGCAATGAAAAGATCCGCCTCCGCAACGCCCGCCTCCGCCAGCGTCTCGCAGTCGGTGGCATTGCCGACAGCGCCGATCACATCGTATACATTGGTAATACCCCCGATCACTGCGGCACTGCTGTCCAGCGCCGTCACATCGTGTCCCTCGTCCACAAGACGGGAGATGACCGACACGCCGATCTTGCCGCATCCGGCAACCAAAATCTTCATGATCCGTTTTTTCTCGTTTTTCATATTCTTATCTCATTTCTCCGAAGGTTCCGTTATTTTCGAAAGATCCCATACAAGACGTCCGTTTTCCTCACGGATGGGAAGAAGCATCGGTCTCTCCGCACGTGTCTCATCGGCGGAGTTTGGGGAATGCATCGACAGATACAGCTGTCCGTTATGATCGGCGAAGATCATGCCGTGTCCGCCGTCCCAGCGGTCGCTGAGCTCTGCGGAATACAGCAGATACGGCTCCTGCTTCCAATTGCCGTCAATGCGGCCGTTGTCGCTCTTCGCAACACCGATACAGTAGCCCGCCTCATCGAAATTGGACCAGATCATAAGCAGCGTACCGTCCGCACAGCGATACAGATAACAGCCGTCCGTGACGTCCTGCTCCGCCCACTGGGGATCATCGGCACGGAACAGCTCGATCGGCTCGCTTACAAAATGTGTCAGATCCGCCGAAAGCCTTGCTGCCGCCATTCGGCCGACACGGTCGTCCGTCGACACCCATTCATGCACAAATACCATCCACGGCTGACCGTCCTCATCCACATAAAGCGTTCCGTCAATGGCATCCCAATCCGACGGTGTCAGATGTCCGTCCGAGATCTCGACAAACGGTCCCTCGGGAGACTCCGCACGCATGACGGTGCAGCCGCGGCGTCCCGTTTCAAAGGAGCGGTAGGTCGTGAACATATAGTACGCATCTCCGTACGCATGCACCTCAGGCGCCCAATAGTCCGCCTCAGCCGTCTGCGGAAGCTCGGCAACGGTGCCGAGCGGCTCCCAGGGGCCTCTCAGATCCCCGGAGGTACAGCGATAACCCTGCCACCAGGTTCCGTACATATAATAAGCATCCCCGACACGCAGCACACAGGGGTCACGCAGGACCTCCACGTCGGGTGTGATAGTAATATCCTCAAGCGTACAGGTACCGCGCACCGAGAGATCTCCCGGGATCACAAGCCGATCCCCCTCTGCATAAGAAAGCAGCCGCGACAGCGCCGCCTCCCGCGCGAATCCGCCCCGATAGGCAATCACGACCTTGCAGGAATCCTCCGTGCAGATCGCCCGCATCGCGTATTCATTCTCATCGAGTGTCTCAAGAAGCTCCCGATACTCCACACGGTAGGCCGCATCGATAATAATCTCATACGGCATACTCGCTTCATAGCTGTCACGCAGCTCCAGCCGAACGCCCGTCTGCTCCTGCAGCATATCGCGGAAGCAGATGATCCGACGTGCCACCGCCCACGGAAGGTCCACAGCATCATAGATCAGATAGAAGGTCCTCTCCGTATCGTCCGCCGAAAGCACGACCGTATCCGACAATGTCTGCGCCGCCGTATCCGCGTCCGTATCCGAGCCTGTATCCGAGTGCACATCGCTGCCCGTTCCCATACAGGAAGAAAGCATACCGATCATCAGCGCCGTCAATCCTGCAAGAATCCGTCTGAAAGTCCGATTCCTCATTGCAATGATCCGCTCCTCTCCGCCATCCGTCATCGATCCGGATCGCTCCGGCTTCCGATGCTTATTTTCTGTGCTTACGCATTTGCTTTTCCGCGTCCGCATTTGCCGACATCCCATACAAGACGTCCGTTTTCCTCACGGATCGGTACAAAGAGCGGACGCTCTCTTCCCTCCTCATCCGGGTGCTCCGGCGAATGGATGGACAGATACATCTGTCCCACGGCATCCGTAAACAGCATACCGTGTCCGCCGTCAAGGGTGTTTGTCAAATCC
>JAFQMO010000081.1 GCA_017414385.1 Clostridia bacterium | reverse complement strand
GGGTGAGGTTGTATAGTCAGTTGCCATATAAATGGCGGCAAGCAAGAGACCACCGCAGATGAGCTCGCAAATAACGAACTCGGTTCTGAATACATTGGATGTGCGGGGGAAGAAATAGGATATCAAAGCAACGGTTCCAAGGTAAGCGACGGGGATATGCCATGTGATCACGCGGCGGACGAGCAGATAGACACCGCCTGCAATGAGTAGAAGGGAAGAGACCTCACCGATGGTACCCGGCTTTGCACCGAGAAGAAGGTTGAAAAGTCCCGTTTCAGGTATCGTACCGCTTTTGAGAAGCTGCATTGCGGTTGCCTGTGCCGTAATATCAGCGGACTCAATGGAGAGCGCAAATGCAGAGGACGCTGTAAAGGGGGATGGCGTTGCAGACATAAAAGAAGGCCAAGCCAACATCAGGAACACACGAGCGGCAAGTGCCGGATTCATAAAGTTTTTACCGATACCGCCGAAAAGCTCCTTGACAATGACGATCGCAAAGAAGGAGCCAACGATGGGTAACCACAGCGGCACTGTCGCCGGCATATTCATACCGATCAGTAAGCCGGTAACGATGGCAGAGCAATTGGATAGTGTACAGTTCTTTTTTAACAATAATCTGTAAAGTCCCTCAAAGAGCACGCAGGAGAGGATTGAAACCGTGACGATCGTTAAGGCACGAAAGCCGAATATATAGATTCCCCATATGACAGATGGAAGCAGTGCGATAATAACATCGATCATAATGGATCGTGTTGTGATACCGCTGTGAATGTGCGGAGATACGGAAACAGTCAGCGGGCTTTCAAGATCTGCCTCAAAGGCTGCGGTACCTCGTTCAGCGGTGTCCCTTGTGTCTTGATTTTCAGCGGACACTTGTGTGAGATTTTCTGTACTCATTCTGCTCCCTCCTTCTTTTTGGTTTCGATCGGTGCAGCTTCCTCAATGTCGAGGGTGATCTCCTTGGATGTGATGCTGATCGGCTGTTTTTCTGCCGTATCCTTCAATGGGAGATCTTTGGGTGTATCGGGAACGGCTTGCGGCTGCACCGGCTTGGGCTTACTGTTGATAATCGCCTTTGTCTGGCGGATATACTGAACGATCGGTACACGGGCAGGGCAGGTGTATGCGCAGGAGCCGCATTCCACGCAGCTGCGTATTCCCATCTCCTCTGCCTCATCAAAGGAACCGATCTGTGCAAGTGAAGCAAAATAATTCGGCATCAAGTGCATAGGACACGTAGCGACACATTTTCCGCAGCGTATGCAGGCTGTTGCCTCAGGACGATTGATCGTTGTGTCCTTGGAAAATACGAGAATGGATGTGGTACCTTTGGTCACGGGTGCATAAACATCCCAATGTGCATATCCCATCATCGGGCCTCCGTTGATGACTGTTTTGGGCTGCTTGGTAAAGCCGCCGCAAAAATTGATTACATCAAGGTAGGGCGTACCGAACGGAACACGGACATTCTTGGGCGTACGGACACAGTCACCGTCACAGGTGACGATACGCTCGACCAAAGGCATTCCGTTTGCAACTGCATTGAAAATTGCAGCGCAGGTTTCTGCGTTGAAGATGATGCACTTAACATCAGCAGGGATCTTTCCTGTGGGAAGCTCGATACCCTTGAGGGCGTAGATGAGCTGTCTTTCATCACCCTGCGGGTATTTTGTTTTCATGACCCGGACGCGGATCATATCGCTTTCCACGAGCAGCTCCTCCAGATGGTTGATCGCATCAAGCTTGTTGTCCTCGACCGCGATTTCCGCCTTTCTCAGACCGAGCACACGCATCAGGATCTTGATGCCGTTGATAACAGCGGGCGCATTTTCAAGCAGAAGACGGTGATTTGCTGTAATGTACG
>JAFQMO010000008.1 GCA_017414385.1 Clostridia bacterium | reverse complement strand
TATAAAAGAGCTCCCGACATTTTGTCGGGGGCTTTTTTAGGAATAACTATTGACACACCGCACCTTTTATGGTATAGTTTAGATGTTATATTCATCAATTCTACATTGGAGGTCATTTTTCATGAAACGAAAACTTTCTTTGTTTCTTGTCCTTTGTATGATGCTCTCCGCGTTCGTATCCTGCTCCGAGGATCAGAACGATCCTGCCGACACAACGGGTACTGCATCGGGATCCGAAACGCAGGCATCAACAGATACCGGTACTCCCGAGGAGGAATTCATTCCGCACTATGAATACACCCCCTCGATCGTTGCCGATCCTGACTTTTATTTTGTCGAGAACGGCACATCCGACTATGTCATCGTCTATCGGGAAAATGCAGACAATGCGACCAACTACAACATGGCACTTGAGCTGCAGTCCTACATTGAAAAGATCACAGGCGTACAGCTTCCTCTCGTCACCGACGAGACAGAGGCTGTTGATCATGAGATCGTCATCGGTCTTACCAACCGCGAGACAGAAGGTCAGTTTGACCGTACGGCGCTGACCGATCAAGGCTTTGAGATCGATGTTCGCGAAAGCGGCAAGGTCTTTATCGCGGGCGGCGACGATCTCGGTACGCAATACGGCGTTTACCATTTCGTCGACGAATACCTCGGCTGCGGTCTGTATTCTCCCGAATTTGAGTACATTCCCGACTATGACAGCCTCGGCCTTGCATACGGCGAGGATGTTCAGATCCCTGTATTCCTTTCCCGTACCGTCGGCTGCAAGCTCTATTACGGCTATCAGGAAAAAATGAAAATGGGCGGTCATTCCGTTCATGCAGGACACACCCTGCCCCGCGTCTGCGGAGGATTCGCCAACAGCGGAGATCCCTGTCTCAGCGCAGAGTCCACCTATACCGCAGCAATGGATTATGTCCTCGGTGTTTTGGAAGCAAATCCGGATACCTATTATATCGGTATCGGTCAGCAGGACGGCCCAACCTACTGTACCTGCGATACCTGCCTTGCTTCCTACGATATCTACGGCTATTCCGGCCATTATCTCAGGTTCATCAACCGCATTGCAGATGCCATCAGAGACGATTATCCCAACACGCTCATTTGTACATTTGCATATGATTTCACCAATGCGCCGCCTATGGGAGGAGTCGTTCCCTCCGAGAATGTCTCCATCCAATTCTGTATGAGTGAGTGCTGCCGCATACATCCTCTCGCCGACTACAATTTCGGTACCACACGTAAAGATATCTATATGCCCGACAACATCACCTTCGGAGAGCTCCTCGGTATGTGGTCCGATATCTGTGATAAGATCGCAATTTATCATTACTCACCCAATTACGGCGCCTACAACAGCATTACACCCAATATTCTCGATCTTTACGACGATGTACAGCTGTTTTATGAAAACAACGCAAAGTATGTTTATATTGCAGGAAACACCTTAAGTAAAATGGGTGAATTTGATGAGCTACGTACCTACCTCATCTCCAAGATCATGTGGAACCCCCAGATGAGCCGTGAGGAATACTATGCTTATATGAACAAGTTCCTCTGTGAGTTCTACGGTCCCGGTTGGGAATATATCCGCGCCTTTATCGAGCTTGCAGATGAAGAAACCGCAGATCACTGTCTTGGTGAATCGACCATGCTCTTTGCGGATCCCATCTCCATCACGCCGATGGACAACGATTACATCGATTCTCTGATTGCAAAGATCGATCTTTCTGCTTTGACCATCGATCAGATCACAGATCCCTCCAAGGTCGATTGGGACAGCCTTTACGAGCAGATCCCCGAGGAAAAGCGCAACTTCAACCGACTTATGGCTGACGGCTATATCTATTTTGCAAAGGCAACAGAGCTTGCAGAAACAGACGAGCAGCGCGCGCATATCGATCAGTCCTCCATTCAGCTGGATGTCAACTATTCGACGCTGATATACAAGAATTCTCTTCCCCGCGTAAACATTCTCAAGCGCATCTATCTTGCTGCTATAAAGCCGTTTATCGAAAGCGGTGCGATCACCGATATCGACAGCTACACCTACATCTATCGCTTCGAAAGTGTCATCCTGGATTCCATTTACAGTCAGCAAAATTCCTTCCTTCGGGAGTTTAACGAAGCGCTGTATGAGAAGATGATGAAGTACGGCATCACGCACCTCATGGAGAGCAACAACAGCTTCATCAATATTCCCAAGGAGCAAATGGAATTTACAAATCCTCCCACAGGCGGTTACGGAACATCGTATACCTCATGGTATCCGCATGCTTGATGTGCAGAGATCCTTCCGCAAACACTTATAAAAGAGCTCCCGACATTTTGTCGGGGGCTTTTTTAGGAATAACTATTGACACACCGCACCTTTTATGGTATAGTTTAGATGTTATATTCATCAATTCTACATTGGAGGTCATTTTTCATGAAACGAAAGCTTTCTTTGCTTCTCGTCCTTTGCATGATGCTTTCCCTGCTCGCATCCTGCGCATCGGACGCCGACAAGGATCCCC
>JAFQMO010000080.1 GCA_017414385.1 Clostridia bacterium | reverse complement strand
GATGTATTTGACTTCACTACTGCAAATTGCATTTATATGGAATACCGTGATGAAAAGCAAAAAAAGCACAAAGTTTTATTAAAAATGTATTGATATATTTTGAGAGGGGATAAAGATGGGACTATTTGATTTGTTTAAGAAAACCGAACCTCAACCAAGTGGGGAGAATTATATAAATACTACATTGCGTGGCACTCTTCAAGAGTTACACGAGGAAAGTAATAAAGAAACTAAATTAGAAAACTTTGATAATTTAGACGGATTAGAGTTTGAAAATTGGTGTGCCAATCTCTTAAGAAATAATGGATTTATCAACGTAAAAGTCACCAGAGCAAGCGGAGACCAAGGGGTTGATATATTAGCAGAAAAAGGCGAAATTAAATATGCAATACAATGTAAATGCTATTCAAGTGATTTAGGTAATTCACCAATTCAAGAAGTACACGCAGGTAAAAGTATGTATAATTGCCACGTTGGAACGGTGATGACCAATCGTCATTTTACAAGTGGAGCAAAAGAACTTGCTAAAGCAACAGGAGTTTTGCTTTGGGATAGAGAAAAACTTTTACAAATGATGTCAAACACCGAAGAAACGAGGTCAAATTTAAGGTTTAATGATGATATTGAAGCAGATCCAAAGCTTTTAGAAGCAATTAAATTAGCTGTAGAAGAAGGCAAAATAAGCACCTCATTAATGCAACGGAGGCTTGGTATTGGTTATGGTCGAGCAACCAAGCTAATAGATAAAATGGAAGAATTGGGCGTAGTTAGTAAACCTAATGGGACTAAACCAAGAAAAGTTTTAATTTCCGTAGCTGATTATATGGAAATGTTTGTATTAAATAATGTAAATTGACGTCTGTATTCTGACAACACTTTTGACAACACTTTAACGGTCGAATGGGTGTAATGGGTAGAATACAGCCCAAAAAACCCTATAAAAACGCACTAAAAAACACCCATAATAGCACGTATTAGATACGTACTTTCGAGTGGGAATAATCCCAAATGACTTATAAGTGCCCGAACCCCCTTGGAAACACAGGGCTTTCGGGCATTTCTGCAATTATTGAAAAAGAGAGGTAAAGAAGATGAAAAATTTTCTAATGCTTATGTTGTGTTTAATGTTAGTGACTTCGTTGATTGCATGTAACAAAACAGAATCTGCAGATGGAACAAATCCAAACACCGATGAATCTTCAACTTCCAATGAAAATACAAACGACACAAGTGATGACTCGCCTGACAAGGTGGATGAAAGCTGGATGACTTGGGATCGATATGAGAATATTGATACGTTTAAGAATGGTAAATTACTTACACTACAGTTAACAATTCCTGTAAATTCCGGAAGTATTATAAAGGGTGGCGGTCGATTAAACTTTTTTACACTTCCGGATTTGAGTGGATTACACTTCCTGACAACCAGCGAATTTGAGGAAGAGGAAGATTGGAGCAGTGTCACTCTCGATAACATGATGGATATTTGTGATGAAAAACTATCTTTAATTGATGATATGTATTATGGTTCCAGATATGAATTTATAGGATTTAATGTTGCTGAAAAAGCAATAGAGACAATTAATGATCGAGATTTTTATGTAATCAATGGTATATATACATATAAATACGAAGATAACACAAAAGCAGAATATTATTCATTATATGTGACACAATTGTCAAACGGTTGCCATGCTATGTGGATGATATCTGATATGTCTGAAAACCAGATCAATAAGGATACGGTTGACTTTATCATGTATAAAATGGCTGAAAGCGCCATAGAACGATAAAGAGATTCCTCAACACAATATACGCTCTTCTTTCAACTATTTTTGTTGATCGGAGAGCGTTTTTGTTTTTTCGAATACGACTTTACAATACGTTCCGATTATGATATACTAATTCGTCAATAGTATTCTGACAATAAAAAAACCGAAAGAAAAAAAGAGCGGACATGAGTCCACTCCTTTTGATCTTACCGATTATACCTTTGCATGAGCAATATTGTAATTGCTTTCTCCATACATTTTGCTGGTTTGGTATAACCAACAGTTACCTCAAGTGGTTTCACTTGTGAAGAAAGCCCAATTGTCAGTCTTGTACCGTTTCTACTTACAGATGTGATGGCTTTTGTAGAGTACTCCATTCGCTTCTTTTGTGTAGAATATATCAATTTGGTTCTTGTAAGTGTGAGTGTACCACTTGCAAAAAACCAAGTAAATGGAATTTGTTCGAGTACAGTATTCTCAATACGGTAAATAGCATTTCTCGCAACAGTTTTACTAGAGTCAATATCCAAAATGCGATTATAGTATTCTAAAGCGCGGTCAATATCGCCCATCTGTTCAAATTCAGCTGCACGCGTCAACATGCTATCGATAGAGGGCCCCCCTTGAACATTAACTGTTGCGTTACTTATAGAAATATTGTTATCTCCAGATATAGTATAGTTGTTAATTGCTTTTTCTACGATATATGGGGTGTTACAGAATTCACAAATCGCAGCATCTTTGGTGTTGTCTACAGTCAATTGCGCACCACACGATGTGCATTTAGCGGGAACCAATGGCATAAGAAAACCTCGCATGAAAATAAAATAGGGTTTACATTAAATACCCTTATTGGTATTATACACCTATTTCCATAATTTGTCAATAGAAATACCCAGAGGAGTTTTCCTTCCGGGTATTTTAGTTTCTCTATTCAAGTCAGTACTTCTTCTCTAGGGGCTTGTCCCCGCTTTTCCAGTTCCGCGTCAACCAGCTTGTCAAGCATCGCACTGTGGATTCTGTGTGTCTGTCGCCAGCTGTAGTTCATCTTCTCACAGACGTTCTCCCAGGACAATCCATCGATGTAGCGGTATCTGGCCAAACGGCGTTCTGTGGGTTCCAGTGCTTCGATGATGTCCTCAATTTTTGCTTGACCGGCCAGGAGATGTTACTCGCTCATACGTACCCGTGAGCAGCTGGAAAATGTAAAGCCCGGTGACCGCATTTGGGGAAAACTCCCACGCGCATATTATGACGTAGACCGTGACTCCTCGACACCAAATCTTTCCGAGCTTGTCAAAGCTGCCATTACAGCGCTTGATGACGGCAACGAACACGGATTCTTTCTGATGGTCGAGGGCAAATCATGTATAAAAAATCTCTGTGGGAATGAGACCGGATCTCATTCCCACTATTTTATCCTATACAAAGCTGCATTGCCTTGATCTTTTTTCCAAAAAGCTCTTGACAAATTAGTCTACATGGTGTAGAATATCATTAGTCTACATAATGTAGAATAAGGAGGTCCACATGAACGATTATCAAATGGGAGTCATCGAATCTCGTTTTGCCGATATCATTTGGGAAAACGAACCGATCTCTACCGCAGAGCTTGTGAAGCGCAGCGAAGTATTGTTGGGATGGAAAAAATCAACCACCTATACAGTCCTCAAGCGTCTTTGCGAAAAGGGTATCTTCCGCAACGAGCACAGCACTGTCACATCCAGGATATCAAAGCAAGATTTTTATGCACACCAAAGCGAGAAATTTGTTGCATCGACCTTCCACGGTTCGCTTCCCGCTTTTCTTGCTGCGTTTACTGCCAGAAAGGACCTGACATCGGAAGACATCGCTGCGCTGCGGGAAATGATCGCAAAATACGAGGAGGATTAGGTAATAATCCTTTTTCCACTTATTTTTTGCAGCTTTTGTATCTTTTTTACAGCGATTTTGCTACGCTGAACCACCCCACAACAAATTTCCAATATGGAGGCTTTCGCAGATGCGGAAGCTATGGTGATAAATATGGAAACGTTTTTTCTCACAATACTGAACATGAGTATCACAGCGGGCTGGACCGTTTGTGCCGTTCTTTTGCTCCGTCTGATTATCAAGAGGATGTCCAGATCCACTGTTATTCTTCTTTGGAGCCTGGTCGGTCTCCGTCTTATTCTGCCGTATTCCGTCAAAAGCATATTCAGTCTTATCCCAAGCAGCAAAACCCTTGAGCCCGCGATCATGTATACGCAAACGCCCTCCATAGAAAGCGGTATCCCCTACCTCAATCAAACCATCAATCCCATTCTTTCCGAGACGTTTGCTCCCACACCCGAATTCAGTGTCAATCCCATCCGGACAGCTGCCTTCATTGCCTCGGTCGTTTGGATGATCGGTATGGTCCTTATGCTGCTTTACGCCATAACGGTATCATTCATGATACGCCGCAGAATACGAGAATCGGTACATGTTTTCGAAAACATATACATCTCGGACCGCATCGATACACCGTTTATTTTCGGTATTTTTCGTCCTCGCATCTACATTCCTGCCCTACTTTGGCAAACACCTGATGTTGAGTATATTATCGCCCATGAACGCAGCCATCTCAAACGTCTTGATCACATATGGAAGCCAATGGGTTACCTTCTTCTGTGTGTATATTGGTTTCATCCACTTTTATGGATCGCATATATTCTTCTTTGCCGCGACATTGAGTATGCCTGCGACGAGCGTGTCATCGACGGTCGTGAATGTGAATGGAAAAAGTCCTATTCAAGTGCACTGCTCAATTGCAGTATCCCCCGCAGAATGATCCACGTCTGTCCGCTTGCATTCGGTGAGACCTCCGTTAAGGGCCGCATCCACGCAATCCTCCACTACAAAAAAACGGCATTTTGGATCCTTCTCGTCTCTATCATACTCAGTTGTGTCGCCGCCATTGCCTTTATGACCGATCCGATCCGTGATGAGTCCTCCGATAAGAACGGCTATTATCTGCAGATCGGTGCCGAATACGTCGGTTGTATTGAGATCTCACTTGCTGAAACGCGTTTCTCCGTTTATCCGAAAAACAGCAAATATTTTGGTGTAAATGACCGTATTTATCTTGATCAGCTTGAGAATTGCGATGACCTGATAGGTCTCTCACTGACCGCCTATGATAAAAACGGAATTGTGCTCTATCATGCTTCTATCCCCGGTCTCAACGGTGAAACCAAGGTACAAAGTTATCAGGATGCTGCCTGGCGTATTATGCCGGAGGATGCTTCTGATATCAGAACAGAATATATTCCCGTCACCGAGACACTTGATATCAATATGCTCAAGCAGCAGTATCCGTACTTTTTCGGACTTGACACAACGAAGGGCCTTGTTGTATGTGTATGGCAAATGGCATCGACCTCCTACTCCTGTGCGCTCCTTCCGGGAACGAATATCCGCACAACACAGGAACTTTGGTCACTTGCATCGCAGCCTTCGGCTTCCATCACAGAAATGCGCGCCATTGTCGACTCCTACGGTCTGTCAAAGGACCGTGTCTCGATCGTTCCGATCATTCAGCCCATCTCAAGCTGTTACTATCAGATCGACGATGCATACATAGAGAATCTGACAAACCATTTCTGGAGCATCACTCCGTTTGTCAGCAGCGTTTCCATCGTTCTTGCGGAAGCGGATTTTGATATTGACTGTGACGGCATCATTGAGCACTGCACCATCACCCCCGGACCGACGTCCGGCAGACAGACCGTATATTTCACGGTAACGGAAAACGGTATTGTCGAATACAAAAATTACCTTGACTGTGCCTATCAGACATTCTCCTTCGTTTCGGATGAAAACGGAAACACGGTGCTTCTCTGTCATGATGAAACAAACACCCCAATTCCCTTTGACCTCACAATCAATAACGGTCTTGTCCTAGTAACACATCCCGATCCCGCCGTCACCTTCGGAATGTCATATCATGAACCGGAAGCCTGACACGACAAGTGACACCCCCGAAAAACATCCGCATGATCACAAAATACCGATGCAAAAGCAGCGCTTTTGCATCGGTTTCATTCTTTCATGTTTCACAATATATTACACAAGGACAGTGTCACCGCAGCGCAGTATATGAAGATTCGGCATTTGTTCCTTCATATAGTGATATTGTGCCTCACCGGTGCAGTGGCAGGTATAATATTGCGTCGGATAAGCAGAAAGTGCGCTTGCATATGCTTGCAGACGCGCATCCGTCGGCATCTTGGAAAGATGAAATCCACCGACAAGAACGTCCGGTGAAAACCATTCCGCGATGTCAAGGATCCCCTTATGCGAGCACCCGCTGATCAAGATCCTCCGTCCTCCATCTTGCAGAAGAAGGTATTGCTCATGACGAAACGGATCGGGGATATCTTCTGTTCCCTGTCTCATCCGCAGTCCAAATGTACCTGTTGTATACTTTCTCGGCCTTTGATTGCAGGAAAAGAGCGCCACACCGTCAGCTATCTGATAAGACTCATCAACATACCGCAGACGCGTCGTTCCCGCAAGGACTCCGTCCAGACCGATGTACCGTCCCTCTCCGTTATAATACGGCAGAAATGCCTCTCTTTGCAAATAGACACACGCGCGGTCATTGACCGCCAGAAAATGTGCAAGACCGCCGCCATGATCATAATGTCCGTGCGAGAGAACAGCAAGATCTACGGAAGAGAGGTCGACACCGAGCACCGCGGCATTTCGTGCAAAAAAATCGCTCTGTCCCATATCAAACAGGATCTTAGAAGAATCCGTTTCAATATAAAGAGAAAGCCCGTGCTCTGTCAGCATATCGGAACGGTCGGTCGTGTTTTCCAAAAGCACTGTGATCCTCATTCCCGCGGTTCCTCAAGCACACGAAGACTTCTCTCCAATATCCCCTTCATGTGTGCAATGGCAACACCGTAATTCACAATGGGGACACCCGAATCCCGAGCTGCTGCGATGCGGCGTTTCATTTCTGCTTCATTCAGCATGCAGCCGCCGCAATGTACGATCAGTCGGTAATCGGAGGTGTCATCGGGAAATTCGCCACCGGATGTAAAGGAAAAAGTCGGTGTGACACCTGTAAATTTCGAGATCCACGCAGGCAGCTTTTGTGTTCCGATGTCGCCGCACTGACGGTGATGTGTACACCCCTCGGAGATCAAAACACGATCTCCGTCCGCAAGCTCCGAAAGCCTCTTTGCCCCTTCGATCAGCGCGCCGAGATCCCCTTTATACCGTGCAAACAGAATTGAGAAGGATGTCAACGGGATCTCCTTGGGGACGATCGATGCAACGCGCTCAAATACCTGCGAATCCGTGATGACCATGCGAGGCGGCCTTTTGAGGTTATCAAGAAGCGCTGCAAGCTCCTCTGTTTGGCACACACTCGCTGTGCAGTGTGCATCGAGAATATCGCGCAGTGTCTGCTGCTGCGGAAGGATCAGTCGTCCCTTCGGTGCAGATACATCGATCGGTGTTACCAAAACGACATGATCACCCGCCTGCAGTAGATCGGAAACAAGGCGCTTCTCCTGCTTGTTTTCTTTTGCAAGCGTTCCAAGCAGTGTCTTCAGCGCCTCTATGTTCAAGGACTCCTTTGCACTTACCCATATCTCCCGATCCTTTGGGGCGGGGATCTGTGTAAACATATCGGCCTTGTTGTGTACGAGAAGATACGGGATCTTACGCTCATTAAGAAGGGTGAGAAACCGACGCTCGTCCTCATCTGTTTCTCTTGCTGCATCCGTCACAAGAACGGCAATATCCGTCCTTGCAAGAATTTCCTTCGTTTTTTGAACACGCAGATCACCAAGCGCTCCTTCATCATCAAAACCGGGTGTATCAAGGATCAGAACAGGACCGATCGGCAAAAGCTCCATTGCCTTTCGAACGGGATCCGTTGTTGTTCCCCCGACATCGGAAACCACAGAAACAGACTGCCCTGTAATGGCATTGACGAGACTGGATTTTCCTACGTTCCTTTTTCCAAAAAAACCGATGTGTACGCGCTCACCCGAAACGGTTTCATTCAAACTCATATCATTTCCTCTGTTTTTCTATGTCAGAATCGGAAATCACGGTGGTTGGAATTCTTGATGTCAATGATATTCTGTGCTGCGATCTCCTTGACCTTGGGATTTGTGACTCTTTCAAGCTCACGGTCGATCACCGCAAAGCCTGTTTTTTTTGTTTCCTCCGACGCATAATCCGTCAGATATTCCGTCAATGTCATCAGTGCATTCGGATGGCAGCAGTTGATGATCTGTCCGGACTTGCAAAGACTCATGAAACGGTCTCCTGTTCTTCCCTCTCGGTAGCACGCCGTACAGAAGGAAGGAATATGACCGTTTTGCATCAGCCAATGCACGACCTCATCAAGCGAACGCTGATCCGATACGTCAAACTGCTCTGTATCGTGCGGTCTTTCCTCATTTGTATAGCCTGCGTATCCGCCAACAGAGGTACGGGATCCGCCGGAAACCTGGGACACACCGAGACGCAGCAGCTTTGTACGGACGGCCTCCGTTTCTCTTGTCGAAATGATAATACCTGTATAAGGAACTGCGAGACGGATACATGCTGTGATCTTGGCAAAGGTCTCATCATCAATGCCATTATCGAATGCATCCGGATCAATATCGTCCGCGCGCTTCAAACGCGGAACACTGATGGTATGCGGGCCGACGCCGTGAACCGCTTCCAGATGCTCGGCGTGCATGATCAGTCCTGCAAATTCATATTTATAAAGCTCAAGGCCGAAGAGAACGCCGAGACCGACATCATCGATCCCGCCCTCCATCGCACGGTCCATTGCCTCTGTATGATAATCGTAATCGTGCTTGGGTCCTGTCGGATGCAGCTGCAAATAGCTCTCCTTGTGGTAGGTCTCCTGGAACAGGATATACGTACCAATACCTGCATCCTTCAGCTTACGGTAGTTTTCAACCGTCGTTGCCGCAATATTGACATTGACACGGCGGATCGCACCGTTCTTATGGTTTACCGAGTATATGGTATTGATGCATTCGAGAATGTATTCGATGGGGTTGTTCTTCGGATCCTCACCGGCCTCGATTGCAAGACGCTTATGTCCCATATCCTGCAGTGCAATAACCTCTGCACGGACCTCCTCCTGCGTCAGCTTTTTACGCGGGATCGTCTTATTCTTGATATGATAGGGACAGTACACGCAGCCGTTTACGCAATAATTGGAGAGATAAAGCGGTGCAAAAATAACGATTCGATTACCGTAAAAGGCAAGCTTGATCTCCTCTGCGATGCGGTAGATCTTTTCGATCTTATCGGGGAGATCACAAGCAAGAAGCACGGATGCTTCCCTATGTGTCAGTCCGTGACAGACATATCCCGTCTCTGTTTTTTGCGGACGAGCCTTCTCGAGGATCTCATCGATCAGCGCAGCATTGTGCTTGTTTGCCTCCGCGTATTCCAGCGTTGCACGGATTTCGGCATCATTGATAAATTCTTCTGCTTTCAGTGATTTCGGATCATATTTTACCATAAGTGTTCCCTCGTTGTTTTCTTTCTTTTTTACTATACATTGTCTTTCTGAATATCTCCGCGTGACTGCGTAATATAGCAGCCGATCGCGCCGAGACGTTCTGTCAGCGCAGCTTTCGCCTGCGCCGATTCCGCTCCGTCAGAGAGCTTATTGTCATAGAGCATATATTTTTTTCTGACAGAGGGAGGAGAGAGGTTCGGCATCACGACATTGGCGCCTGCAAGGATCCCGCGTTCTCTTCCTGTCGGGTGCAATGTTCCAAGCGCTGTTGTTGCGGGAAGTAAGATCCGCGGGTGGATCAAACGGATGATGGAAAGGAGCCGACACGTCATATCCACACTGCCGGCAGGCTCTGATGCGTACGGCGTATCCTTATGCGGAATAAACGGGCCGATGCCGCACATATCCGGTCGGAAGTCCTCAAGAAAGCATAGCTCCTCTACAAGCATATCCAATGTTTGTCCCGGAGCACCTACCATAAAGCCGCATCCAACCTGATACCCGCATTCTCGCAACCAATATAGACACCGGATGCGTTTCTCCCATGAGAGGTTCTTCGGATGGAGCGCACGGTAGAGAGATGCTGTTGCTGTTTCATGCCGAAGCAGATACCGGTCTGCCCCCGCTTCGCGAAGTCTGCGATAGCTTTCAAGGGTACGTTCCCCAAGGGAAAGTGTTACGGCACAGTCGGGATATCGCGCCTTGATCATCGAAAGGATCGATACCAGGACATCGTCTGAAAAATACCCGTCCTCACCGCCCTGCATGACAAAGGTACGGAATCCCAGAGCATATCCCTCATCACAGCATGCAAGAATATCATCCTCACTGAGACGATAACGGTCACAATTCTTGTTTGCTGCACGGATGCCGCAATAATAACAGTTGTTTTTACAAATATTACTGATCTCGATCAAGCCGCGGATAAAGATCTCATCTCCATACCATTCTCTTTTTTGAGCAAGCGCACACTCTGCCAGATATGCAATGCCTTCCTCATTGAGATCTGTCAGCAGGACACGGTATTCCTCCCGCGAAAGTGTATGCTCAGCGGCAAGTCGATCGATCAGAGCTTTGTGCTTTTTTTCAATCATCGATCGGTGTGATCACGCCGGAATACGCCGTTTTGATGCTGACGCCGGCAAGCTTTCCGACCTTCCCCGAGGCTGCCGCTATGACCGTTTGCGGCGCATCGATAGCAATACTGATGATATTGATCTTTTTCTGACGGTACGGGATGCCCATCCGTCCGATGATATAATCTCCGTACTCATGCAGGATGGCGTTGAGCGATTCCACAGAACCGCTGTTTTCAACGATGATGCTCATAACCGCTACTCTTGTTTCCACGTTCTTCTCCTTTACTTGACATCGTACGCCTTTTCCAAATACAAACAAAAAAGCCGCGACGTTCTCCAACCAAAGACGACACGACTGCCAAATATAAGCGTATGTTCTGTTTACGCCACCTTTCACTCAGAGTGCTCTTTATGTCAGGAGAACGATTATATTATACACGATTGCAGGAAAATTGTCAATGGTAATCTTATGAATTCGTTTTTGAAAAAATGTAAAGAAAAATGCTTTACACCTCTTGACAAACCCAAAGGAGTGTGCTATAATATGTAAAGTTTGTTACTTGACACTTATCATGGAATGGAGGTTACGCCGTGAAGGACATGAGATATTCACTTTTGCTTGATTTTTACGGCGAGGTCCTCTCTCAAAGCCAACGTGACATGATGGAGCTCTATTATAACGAGGATCTCTCTCTTTCGGAGATCGCTGAAGATGTCGGTATCACGCGGCAGGGTGTCTACGATGCAATTCACCGCGCCGAGGAATCGTTGAACGGACTTGAAAGCAAGCTTTTGCTTGTTGCCCGCTTCGAAACACTGCGCCGTCAGAGAGACGAGGCACTCTCCTCCTTGGATGAGCTGTATTCGCTTGTGAAGGATGATGCACCCGCTTCGGCTTTTGTCCGTGAGATCCGTACAAAGCTCATTTCTTTTGAAATCTGATCCGCCATTGCTGTAAAAACAAGGAGGTGTCGCTTATGATGTTTTCCGGATTGTCAGAAAAGATGGCAACCGCATTCAAAAAATTCAAAAACAAAGGTAAATTGACCGAGTCTGATGTCAAGGAAGGCATGCGTGAAATCAAGATGGCACTTCTGGAGGCAGACGTCAATTTTAAGGTCGTCAAGGAGTTCACCAAATCCGTTCAGGAGCGCTGCGTCGGAGCAGAGGTATTGGAAAGCCTTGTTCCCTCTCAGCAGATCATCAAGATCGTCAATGAAGAGCTGACGAAGCTGATGGGTGAAACGAATGCACGTCTTGAGTTTGCAAAAAACCGTCCTACTGTTATCATGATGTGCGGCCTGCAGGGTGCAGGTAAAACCACACATTCCGCAAAGCTTGCCGCATATTTCCGCAAGCAGAGCAAGCGCCCCTTGCTTGTCGCATGTGACGTGTACCGTCCTGCCGCGATCAAGCAGCTGGAGGTCGTCGGTGCACAGCTCAATATTCCCGTCTTCTCCATGGGTGATCAAGCATCTCCCGTTGAGATCGCACGCGCAGCCGTTGCACATGCCGAGCAGCACGGAAACGATCTTTTGT
>JAFQMO010000079.1 GCA_017414385.1 Clostridia bacterium | reverse complement strand
TTGAAAAAATTTCCCCATCTGCCCAACGCCTGTGCGATCATAACGCCGGGAGCAACCATATCGAGAAATTTCAAAACGCTTTTCCCCTTCATCATAGAGATGACAAGGATCGTCAGCGCACCCGCGATCAAGCCTCCGTAAATGGCGAGACCTCCGTTCCAGATTGCAATAACATCAAGAAACGACTCGTAATCTCCCCAAGTCATCGCGACATAATACAGTCTTGCCCCCAGAATACCGAACAGGACTACCCAAATCGCATAATCAAGAACATCATCCGAGGAAAAGCCCTCCTGCTTTCCCCTCTTTATCGTGTAAAGGACGGCAAGAACAATACCGATGGTGATGATCAGTCCATACCAAGCAATACGGAAATCACCGATCTCCACCAAAAACTTATTGATCTCCCACGGCCCGAGGCCCAAATTGGGAAATGCTATGGTATTTGTGTTGTTCATAATTCATTCCAGACCTTTCTTCATTATTGTAATATAATCAAACAAGGTAACATCCAATGCATTTTGGAAGGAAGCCGCAATCCATCCTTCCGGCAAAGTGACAAGAACACAGCTTATTGCGGATAAACGATGCTGACCGAAAAGGCTTCCGGGCGATACAGCGCGTCGAGCTCCCGAAACAGATCCTCTCTTGTAACAGAGGTCATGATCTCAATGGAGTCGAACAGCTCTCCGCCGCCCATGACGGCATCCAGACAATCACTTGCCATATCCTCCGCAGATTCAAATGCGGTCACTGCACTCGCATACATGACACGGTGACAGCGCTCGAATTCCGCCGCAGTAATATCATGAGACTGTCGTTTTTTCTCAAGATATTCAAACAGCTCGAGGCAAACATCATCCACGCTTTTCGTTTCTGCGGAGATCAACGCATAGGAATAGGTTTCCGCGTGCTCATATTCCGCGCCGAACTGTGCATTGATCAAGCCCTTTGCATACAGATCATTGAAAAAGCGTGATGATTTGCAAAACAAAATATCATTGAGTATACCAACAGCAGCACTCTTCTTCATACGCGTCAAGGGATCTCCGAAAAGCGCTGTATCCTTCACACCGACATACAAAAGCGGCGTTCCGAGCTGCGCATAGCACTCGGTCCTTGCTCGAACGATCGCATCCTGCTCTTTTGCAAAGACTCTCTCGACCGGCTCTGCCGCAGCCACAAAGGAGAGCATGCGGTCACACACATCGAGCACCTCTGCAGCAGTTATATTCCCCGCAATTGCCAATGTCATATTTGACGGGTGATAAAACGCACGGTAAAAACGGTAGAGCACCTCGGGGGTGATCGATGCAACAGACGCCGTCGTTCCTCCGACGTTGATGCGTATCGGATGTGTCGCATACATCGATTCCATCAGCCGGTAAAACGCTGTCTGTGAGGGAATATCATCATACATACGGATTTCCTGCTCGATAATACTTCTCTCAAGCGCAACATTCTCTTCCGTGAAATACGGATGCAGAACAAAATCAAGCAGGACCTCAAGAGACTCCGTCACATTCTCCGTACAGGAAAACAGATATGCAGTAATATCGGGTGTCGTAAATGCATCCGCCGTTGCGCCATACCGCGCAAAACGTGCGATCGCATCTTCCCCATCCCTTGCGGCAAAAAGCTTATGCTCCAAAAAATGCGCAGTTCCGTCCGGGAAACAGGTAACCGAGCCATCGGGGAATCGTACCCGATTATCAATCGATCCGCAATTCACACCGAGAATGGCATATGTTGTTGCCGACCGCTTCGGCATCACACAGATCGTCATACCGCTTCTGTGACGGATACGGAAATACCGTTCTCCGATCCGTGAAGAATACAATTCCTCAATATGATTCGTCATCAGCACACCCCTCCTCTGTTTCTTCATCAGGCAGCGTGCCTCTTAAAAAATACACCGTGTCCAACGAAAGCTTCTTTGCGCAGGAAACGATCTGTTCCTTTGTACATGAACGGACCTGCTCAGCCGCCTCTGCAGGAGACGTATCGATACCGGCAGCATACCGGTTGCAGTACCAGCCGACCAACGCAGCCGCACTATCCTCAATTTCCCGATAACCGCCGATCAGCGACTTTTTCGCGGCTTCAAACTCCTCATCGGTGATCTGTCCCGATGCGACCGCCTGTAATTGCTTGTAGATGGCATCCTCCGTTCTTGCTCTGTCCTCGGTCCGAATTCCACAGGTAACATACAAAAGTCCCTTCTGTCCTTCGGGAATAGAGGAGCAATGATAGCAAAGTCCCATTGCCTCCCGCAGCTGCAAAAACAGCTTCGATGAGGCAGAACCGCCAAGGAGCTCATTGAACAGTGCAAACCGATAATAATCTCCATCCGACAACACAGCATCCGTCCGATAGCCAATACATAACTGACTTTGTGTGACAAGCTGATCCTCGCAGATCTCCTGTACCGTCTCCGCCCGCCGAACAACGACGGTCTGCGGCAGAGCATCGATCTCGCCTCGCATGGAAAACCACTCCGCAAAGACAGCCTCTGTCACAGACACGATCTCTTCAGGCGACCGTTTCCCAACATAGTATATCTCCGCCGGTGCATGCTCCAGCATTTCACGGTAAGACCGATACAATTCCTTTGGAGTAATCCTTGATGCAGTATCCTCATCCCCTCTGCTCGGGATGCCATACGGTTCCTCCCGACACATTTCTTCCTCAAGCCGTCTGACAGCATAGGAGGTCTTATTGTTGATCTGCGAGCGGATCGTCTCGATCAGATTCTTTTTCTCCCCCTCTACATAAGCGGAAAGAAATGCACCATTCTCCGTTAACGGATGCAAAAGCACACATCGAAGCGTATCCAAAGCATCACGGAAAAGATCCTCTTTCTCCGGCGTACATGCGCGCTCGAGACAGCGTACGGAAAAAGCAACCGCTTGTGTATCTCCAAGCTTGTAGGCTCGTCCCCCGATACCGGCATTATAAAGCCAATCAAGACGTGCAGACAATTCCTCAAGCGACGGATACTCCGCACATCCACGACCGAGAACAGCCGGAAGCAATGAATACTGTGATACACGTTCTCTGCACAGCGGAACATGGAAACACATCATCAAAAAATCCGTTTTGAAGGTATCCTTCGGTATGACGTGCAGCCGTACTCCGTCTGTCAGCTGTTTTTGATAAATATTCATTCAGCAGATGACCCTTACAGCTTCAGTTTGCATTTGGTGCACTTTTCAGCGAAGAAAGGTACGACCATTCTCCATAGGTTTCGTAGTCCTTACCGTAGGTGACCACCCAATCAGCTGTCACCTCATCGAATATCTGATAAATGCGGTAATCGGAATAAGAAGACTTCAGTGCCGCAAAATTTGCATCAATATATGATGCTTCCTTTTCACAACGAAGGATGATGTGAAAACCGAAATCCGATTCTACAATATCGGACATCTCGCCGACTGCAAGTGCAAATGAGGCATCCTCAAAGCTTTCTACCATTTCACCGCGGAAAAAATAATATCCATCGGGAGAGGACTTAACACCGGGGTCCTCCGTATATTCCAACATCAGTGCGTCGAAATCCTCGCCGTTGTTAATGCGGGCCAGGATATCGTTTGCAAGCTGTCTGTTTGCTTCAATGTCTTCTCCTTCGTCGTTGGAGATCAGGATATGCTTGCATCGGATCAGTGCATCCGTGTCAAAATACGCACGAATGTCCTCGTCCTCCGTCAGGAGCACTTTGTTATCGATGTAATACTGACTCAGCTTCGGCCCGAGCATGCTGTACTCTCCGAGCTTATTGTATAAATACGGTGTCAGATAATACGATTCAAGCAGCAAGCAGAAGGTATCGTAATCACCCATGGAAGAAACGAACTTTGCGTTTTCCATATTGATATAATCAACATCCTCCTCTGTCAAAACAAATGCATTTTTCTCACATTCGGCTAACAGTGCGTAAGTACGAAGGAGCTCGCGAAGCACATATTCTCTTATTGACTCCTTGATATCGGGGTTTTCCTCCCAAAAGGAATCGTCACCGCCATCATACGCTTCTTTACAGGAAAGGAAATAATAACGGTATTCATCAAGCGAGATCTCAGCGGAATAGCTTCCGTCAGCGGAGGAAAGTGTGATAAAATCTTCCGCATCGGGATATGTGCTTCCCACATTCTCAATGTTATATTTTTCATAATCTTCAGCAGAAAGCGTATCGGCTGCATCAGTACGGGTACCTTCTGTCTGCGAATCGGCAGCTTGTGCGCCGTCATTCTTATCGGACTTACAGGAAGTCAGAAGAACAGACGAAGAAACCGTTGCGGAAATCAAAAGTGATATCAAAAGTACTTGTCTCAAAGAAGCTGCGTTTTTCATGATATATTTCCTCACTTTACAAATATACGGTACACATTATTGTATCACCAATTTATGTTGAATTTGTGACCAAATCAAAAAAATATCCAAATAAAACAAATTTTTATCTGTTAAGGATCTCTTTTCCTGGTCCTGATACGTCTTTTTCCCGATTTCTTGGCAAAAAGAATTGACACAACGCAAAAAAAACAGTATAATATAGAATGGGAGGGCTTAGATTCGCCCACCGTATCATCCTCATTTTTGAGATCAGCAAAAACCGGAGATACAGTCACCCTGCACCTCCGGATAAAACATACAAAAGCATCGCAGATCCATATCACCGTCCTTCGCCTTATACGACTGCTGCGTGCCTTTCTATGGAACTCTTCCTTTTTCATTGTATGGCTGACCATTCAAAGATGTGAGGGTATGCTTTTCGAACAAGGCAATTCATTTTTACAAACCGTGATAAGGAGAATCATTACATGAAACGTCCCATTAAGATCGCCCCCTCTCTTCTCGCTGCCGACTTTTCCAAGCTCAGCGACGAGCTTCGTTCTGTGGAGGAAGCAGGTGCGGAATATTTACATCTCGATGTCATGGACGGCATGTTTGTTCCAAACATGTCCTTCGGTGCCTGTGTCATCTCATCCATCCGTCCTCATTCAAAGCTTTTTTTTGATGTCCATTTGATGATCAACGATCCGATCCGTTACATCGACGATTTTGTCGCCGCAGGTGCGGACGGAATCACCATTCACTATGAAAGCTGTCAGGACAAAGAGGCTGCTCTGCGTGCGATCCGCGCGCACGGTAAGAAAGCAGGCATTTCCATCAAGCCAAGCACACCTGCGTTTGTTCTTGAGCCCTTGCTTCCCCTCATTGACATGATTCTTGTAATGACCGTAGAGCCCGGATTTGGCGGACAATCCTTCATGCAGCAGACAATGGCGAGTGTTGAAGCAGCGCATGCGATGGTCACTGCCGGCGGCTATGATGTCGACATTCAGGTTGATGGCGGCATTACCGCTGCAACAGCCCCCATCCCTGCGTCCTTCGGTGCAAACATCTTTGTCGCAGGCAGCTCAGTCTTCCGCGCAGAAGACCGCAAAACAGCAGTCGAATCCATTCGTATCGCAGCTGAAAATGCAGCAATCTGAGTAAGAGGTCTACATGGAAAATCGAAATCAAACGCCGCAAAACGAGGCCTCTGCGAAGGATGCCCTTCTCCGTGCCCGTTCCGCCAGGCAGGAATACCGCGCCGCACAGCGTGAAAGAGCGCGTATTGCAGAAGAAAAGCGTCTGCATCGAAATGCATGGCTGAAGACCGTTTTGCTTCGGACCTGTGTGCTGTTTACCGTGATCAGCATTACCGAGTTTTTCGCATATTGGCTTCTCGTCCATCCGTCCACCGGACAGTCGGTCGACCATATGCTGCAAGGCGGCATCTCTGTTAAGGGACATCTGCTGTTTTTCCTTGCATCCGCTGTGACCACATTGTGCTACTCGCTTCTCCTCTATAAGCACCCTATCAAGAAGCCGGGGACAGTTTCAGCCTATGTCAGACGCGTTTCTGTGTGGTTTACAGGGCTGACCGTTCTCCTTCTTGTCACACACGGCATCTACCTTGATCTGATCTATAATCCGTATCTCGGTATTGCATCGCCGCTGTTCCGCGGTCCGTCCTTCCTTTTGACTCTGTCGTGCTTTGGCTTTTCCGTCTTTATCGACCTTGTCAATCACATTTATCGGTCCAAGAAGCTGCCGATTCCCGTTCGTATTTTTCTCCACCTTTCTCTTACACTGATTCTTGTTACACTGTTTTTCAATATCGTCGCTCAGCTGTTTGCCGCATCCTCCGATTTCTTTGTTTTTCTTGCGATCTTCACAGTTTTGTATTTGGCTGTCAGCATCACCTATTTTACTGTTGTACATATCAAATACAAGACCGAAAACGATAATCTGGAATACGAAAGTGTCTATGCCATAAAGGACTCGGAAAAAAGCAAAAAAACCACAAAAAAATAGGATCCTATAACAAAAAGAACTGCCGCTGTGACTGCGACAGTTCTTTTTTTATTCTTTCATCTTATCTGTACTTTGCAACAACTGCATTCATTGCGTCGAGCTGAGATTCCATATCAGCGACCAGCTTGATCTGTGTTCTTGCACGGTCAAGGTTGTGTTCAGGACGGTGAATACCGAAGTATATGTCGCCGTTCAGGTAGTCGCCAAGGAAGCGCATACCGCATTCCAATGTCAAAATGATGGCAGACATTGCAAGCAGATCCTTCTCGGTCTCATTAAGCGTATCCTTTGCCTCCTGCAGATAACCGCGCGTATATGCCTCAAAGAGGTCGATGCGGAAATTGACCTTGGAAAGATCCTTCTCATCCTCTGCTGCACTGCTCGCACCGAAGCGGATCGAATCACCGAAGTCGTACAGTGCGGAACCGGGCATAACAGTATCCAGGTCAATGATACAGATTCCCTCGTCCGTTTCATTATCGATCATGATATTATTGAGCTTTGTATCGTTGTGCGTAACGCGCAGCGGGATCTCACCGGTCGCAATTCTGGAGGTAATCGTATCGCAGATATCCTTATGGGAAAGGAAGAACTCGATCTCAGGCTGAACGGATGCAGCACGGCCGACAGCGTCCTTCGCAACCGCTTCCTCAAAATCGCGGAATCTCTTTACGGTGTCATGGAACTGTGCGATCGTTTCGTGCAGTGTGTCCGCAGGATAACCCGCAAGCTGCTTCTGGAAATGACCGAACGCCTTCGCTGCGTTTTCGAACAGGATCGGACGCTCTACGGTCTGATAGCTTGTTGCATCCTCAATATAGTTGTACATTCTCCAATAACGGTTCTCTTCGTCAACATAATAGTTCAAGCCCGTCTTTGCGCGAATGACCGTCAGAGTTTCACGGTTAACATCGCCGCCGTTTTCGAGAATGATGCCGCGCAGATAGTCTGTTACATTCTGGATGTTCTCCATCAACTCGACAGGTCTTGTGAAAACCTTTGTGTTGATCGACTGCAGAATATAACGGATCGTACTGCCGTCTTCTTTCTTGCAGGTAATGGCATAGGTGCCGTTGATATGGCCGGTCTCGATCTTGAAAATATCAACAACAGGTCCTTCTACATCAAAATGGAGCACGCAATTCAAAATCTTATTTTGATCAATCATTTCCAAAGCCTCTCAGGATAAATATTTTCTGCAATGCAGGATGTAATGAATTTCTGGACAGATTCCTTATCCTGCTGATAGGTTACACCGTACCACTTTGCCATGGTCTGAAGAACCAGTACATCAGCATCTCCCGCCTTCATGGTTTCGTCAACCATAACAGGCAGCAGGAATTCGTCCTTGAGCGGATTCTTGAGGTTATCAAAGAATGCACATTCTCTCTTTTCGATCTCATCAAAGAACGATGCGGAAAAGCCCCACATATTCATGGAAACGATAGAATCCTCGGAGACATCCGTCCAACCCGTCTCTTCCTCAAAGAACTGCGTCTGACCGTCATTACGCTGGATCTTTGTACGCTCCGTGATCGAAACCAAGTGGTTGGTATCGTCAGCAACACAGACACCGCGTGCTACATGACCGTTTTCGGACAATGTATTCTTGAGGATAAAGCCGCACATACAGTAGTGCTGCTTGCCGTCCTCGATGGGATTCTTGAGGAAGGATGCGAGCTTCTCATAGGAATCGCGTCCATAGAAGTCATCGGAGTTAATAACCGCAAAACGGTCTCCGTCAACCGCTTCCTTTGCGCACAGAAGCGCATGTGCGGTACCCCAGGGCTTAACACGTCCTTCCGGAACAGAATATCCCTCGGGAATATCGTTAATATCCTGGAAAGCGTAACGAACCTCGATCGCACCGCGTATACGAGCCCCTACGGTCTCCTCAAATACCTGATAATTCTCTTTTTTGATAATAAATACAACGCGGTCAAAGCCTGCGCGTATTGCATCATAAATGGAATAGTCGATGATAAACTCACCGCCGGGACCCAAGGGATCGATCTGCTTCAATCCGCCGTACCGACTTCCCATACCTGCTGCCAAAATAACAAGCGTCATGTTTATACCTCTTTTCTTCCGTATATTATGGAATGTAAATGAAAGTTGTCTTTCATTTTTTCTATTATATCACACATTTTCCGAAAATGGAATACTTTTTCTGAAATTTTTCTCAAAGAAAAACACAGCTATCGCTCGTTTTTACAAGATCGAGCAATCCGCTGTGTTTTTTGCTTTAACGTATCTTATTTACCAAACGCAAATTGTCTGAGATCATGGCAATAAACTCCGAATTTGTCGGTTTGCCGCGATTGTTCTGGATCGTATAACCGAAATAGGAATTGAGGACATCCACATCGCCTCTGTCCCAGGCGACCTCGATCGCATGACGGATCGCACGCTCCACGCGGGAGGATGTCGTCTGATACTGCTTTGCAACGGTCGGATAAAGCATCTTTGTCACATAATTGATCACCTCAGCATCCTTAACTGCCATCATAATCGCCGTACGGAGATACTGATATCCCTTGATATGAGCAGGAACACCGATCTGATGAATGATTTGTGTGATCTGCGATTCCAGGTCCTGGACAGAGGTTCGATCCTCTTCCTTATCCGCATCGGAGGAAAACGAACGCATATCTCCGCGCAGAGAATCCGATACCGTTCTTGTACCGCCGATATCCTTGTAATCAAAAGCCGGCGGAACACCAATATGAGCCGCACGGTCGGGACCGTGGCCTTCGGTGATCTGTACACGGAGCGGAACACATTCTCCCTCCACCTGCAGCTGCTTTTCCTGTACCTGTGCAGACGGATCTGCAGACAGAGAACGTGAATACAGCATCCGGATACGCTCCCACAAAAGCGAATAATTAAACGGCTTTGTCACACAGTACGCTGCACCGAACTTCGATGCTTCCGAAAACACATTCGCCGCTCCCTCATAATTCACAAAGATAAAAATCGGACGTGTCAGATATTTCCCGCCCATCCGTCTTACCGTACGCATCACCTGTAAGCCGTCCACCTTCGGGAGCCATGCATCAAGAACTGCCACGTCAGGGTCCTCCCGCATGATCATTTGGATGGCCTCTTCTCCATTCTGCGCTTCTTCGACCGAATCTGCGCCAAACCGCATCATGTTTTCCTTAAAGAGCATCCTTGTTTCCGCTGCATAATCCGCAATCATCAATTTCATACTAATCCCGCCTTTTTATTTTATTTTCTATGTATGTTCGTCCCTTGATGTATTTGAGGACGTGTTCTGTCTTCGTATAATATCTTATCACAGACTCCTTTTAATGTCAACCGATTTCTATGATAAAATCAATCTTTCGTATTCTGAAATTCGACACTTTGTATGATTATTTTTATATATCGTTTGTTTTCTTATGTGTTTTCATGTTTTATTTTGTCGAAAAATGAAACTTTTTATTGCTTTTTGTCTTTTTTATTTGTCGAAACGGAAAAAACGTGTCGATTTTTGAAAAGCCGTTTTCTTGCGATTCGACAAAAAGTATGGTATAATGAAAACCAATGGAAGAAAACTCAGATATGGGGGGTGCATCTCTTGAAAAAACGCTTCTGCTTCGGCGATGCTGTCATTTATTGCTGTATCGTCATTCTGTTTTTTTTGTCCTGCCTCTGTATCCGTCTGTTTTTCACAGCCAAAGAAGCTCCCGTATGGGTCTCTGTCCAAACATCCTCGGAGACCGTTCGTTATCCCCTAACAGAAAACAACGCGTTTCGCCTTGAAAGCAACGGATATACACTCCGTATCATCATCGACGGCGGATCTGTTTTTGTAGAGCAGACCGATTGTCCCAACCATCTGTGTCAGGCACAAGGGAAGATCTCAAAAACCGGGCAAAGCATCGTCTGTCTTCCTGCAGGGCTAATCATCACTTTGGAAGGAGGGGGACACGATGCGGATATCATCGTCGGCTGAGCGTGCGCGCTTCGTCACGCTGCACGGACTTCTTCTCGCCCTTGCACTGATATGCTCGTATCTTGAGGCGCAGATTCCCCTGCCGATCCCGATCCCCGGTGTAAAACTCGGAGTTGCCAATATCGTTGTTGCCTTCTGCGCATACATCCTTTCCCTGAGATCAGCGCTGATCATATCTCTGCTCCGTGTCAGCATCGTTGCCTTTCTCTTCGGCAGTGTGTCATCCTTCTTTTTCTCGCTGTGCGGTGCGATGTTTTCATTTCTTGCACTGGCGTTACTGCTCCTTGTATTTCCACGCCGCGTGTCTCCCATCGGACTCAGTGCCCTTTGTGCTGTTATGCATAATATCGGCCAGCTGACTGCAGCATCGATTCTTTTCAATACAAATGCGGTGATCGTTTATCTTCCTCACATGATCGCAGCCGCAGCCGCGACGGGTACCTTCACCGGCATTCTGCTCTGCACGCTCCTGCGCAAATTCCCGCAGAATATTCTTTGATACTGTAAGCAAAGGAATCCTTCCGATCTCGGGAGGATACGGTCAAATTTATGAAAAAACGCTTCTTATTATTCCTGCTCATCTGCCTGACGTTCCTTTCCTCGGCCGGGTGTCACTCGACCGCACTCTACGCAGACACCTCCTTTCTTGCTATGGATACGGTGATCACGCTCCGTCTGCCCGCCAACGTTTCCGAGCAAGTCCGAGCGGACTGCGGCGACTATATTCTTCAACTGGAATCCGTTTTTTCAAGAACCGTCCCAAGCAGCGAGGTCTCCCATTTCAATCGAGCAGAAAAAGCGTTGATCATCTCTGACGACTGTGCGGCGGTGCTCCGCTCTGCGCTCGCAGTTGCAAAGGCATCCGATGGAGCCTTCGATCCAACGGTCGCACCGATCGTTACCCTTTGGAGCATCACCTCCGACACACCTGCGGTTCCCGATGAAAACAGCATTCAAAGGGCTCTTGATGCCGTTGGCTACGAGAAGCTGACACTGACTGAGGACAACCGTCTTGAGAAGTCCGAACCTGCAGTACAGATCGATCTTGGCGGATGCGCAAAGGGATACGCCTGTGCCGCTGCCGTCCGTTATCTGCAGTCGCAGAATGTTCCGAGAGGCATTGTCTCCTTCGGCGGAAATATCGGTGTCTTTGGACAAAAGGAAGACGGTACTCCTTGGAAAATCGCCATCAAAGATCCTGTTCTCACCTCCGAAACAGCAGGATATCTCTCCGTTTTCGACGGATATGTGTCCGTTTCCGGAGATTATGAACGCTATGCCGTTATCGACGGTATTCGTTATCATCACATTTTCGATACAGCCACCGGCTTCCCCGCCGACAGCGGCGTGCATGCCGTTGTCGTTTGGTCCGAGGATGCCGTCGCCGCCGATGCACTTTCCACCGCGCTTTTTGTACTTGGTGCAGAGGAGGGGCTCTCCCTTTACCGTGATCCGACGAGGCTGTCCGACATCACCTTTGAAGCCATATGGTATCTCACCGACGGAACGACATGTATCACTGACGGCATCGGTGATCGGTACGAGCATATATCCTCGCAGTTTACAGAGCCTGAAACAGAAAAATGTCCGTGTTGATTGTTACACGGACATTTTCTTTTCTATTTTTCGATAATTTTAACATTGGCCGGAATGATCCCCGCTGTTTCGAAAACGATTTCCTGGATCTGTGCGATCTCGTTTGGGAGGAGCGCCGCAGATTTCACGATGACATTCGCATTGTCACCGCTGATCACTGCAACACATTCCGTAAAGCCCTTTCCTTTGACCAAGGACTCGATTGCCGCCTCATGTTCGATATCCTCAGCAATCTTTGCTATCTCCGCCAGCGCCTCGTTTTGTACCTCCGATAGGTTTTCCGCGCCCTCAACGACATTCTGTAAAACCTCAATGGCTTCATCTCTTGCTCTTTGACGGTTGATCTGCGATACCGCAAAGTAATCGTCTCCCGGTACCTTCTCCCCGCCATCTGCGGAAACGGAAAGGCCGTCCCCAGTCTGCTGCTCGCCGACCGTCGACAGTACACCATCCGCATTCGGAGTCTCACTTTTGTCCCCCTGATACATAGCCCAGTTCAAATATACGGCAAAACCAATGACAAGAACAGATGCCGCCGCAGCAAGATGTCTTTTGTTTTCCCTCACCATATCCGCAGCAGCACTCATCCAGGACGGAAAACGGACACGTCCACCCCCCTCAACCGCTCTGCACAGTGCCTCAAGTGCTTCATTTTCTCCAAGGTCTTCCTCTGTCAACTCCAACTCCTGCTTGTTGTCCGCTGTTTCCCCTGCTTTTTCCAAATAGTTTTTACCAAATAATTGCATATCTTCCCTCCGTTTGGTTTTTTATTTTGCTCCGACATAAACACGGCTGCTGGAAAGGTCGAACGCCGCTGTCAGCATCTGTATGATGGAGAGCCGTATGTCCGGACGGTCACCGCCGCGGCAAATAACTGCGATCCCGCTGATCCGATAATGACTATCGCTGTCATTTCCGCTGAGCCGGACCGTCCCCGATGTATCCGCCGCAGTCGTCTGCTTCTCCGAGGTGACAAGGACCACTGCGTCCTCCACACCTGACAGTGCGTTTATCATCTGTGTAATCTTATGCTCTGCTGTATTCTCATATGATTTCTGTTCCGATATTTTTTTGTTGTCCGGATAGGTATCTGTCGAATAGGGCAGCACAAGCAGCAGAATACCGATCAAAAGACTCACACCCATCAGCCATATTCCTCTGATACGCTTCAACCGCTCCAAAAGCTCACGCATTCCCATCCCTCCTATCCGTTTTGCAGTACCAACGTACATGGACACAGCAGCGTTTCCTCCGCGATCCGACAGACCTTATCCGAAATCATCCGGTAGGCATCTCCGATCACAACGACTTCAACCCCCGTAATTCGGATCGCCGATACATCAGAATCATCCAAGGATAGCGATACCGCAAGAGCATCCGTCGGAATTCCGGTTTTTGCCGAGATCAATGCACGCACGGATTGTTCTGTTCTACGCTGCATATCCGCAATGGTTACGCGGTCAAAAGAGGATGGCGATGTAGTATCCTGTGTACGCGGCAATTCCGAAAAAGCTGTCTCCCTATCACCCAAAAGGCCGTTAGAAAGCAAAGAATGCAGCGGTGAAAACAGCATCAACACCAGCATCAAAGACAAAAAATAACGAATATACGAAAGCATTTTGCTTTCCCTGTCCGAAAACAAAAGCAATACTCCCGAGGAAAGAGAGACTGCAAGGATACCGAACACAGCCTCCTTCAATTCTTCCACATCTGCCCCTCCTCAGATCCCCTGCATACACAGGGTCAGCATTAAGATAAAAAAAATCGCCTCGGCCGTCATAACAGCACACAAAAAACCGGCGAGCGATTCTGTTTCCCGCAATAGCCGTTCCTCCTGATCCATCTGCAGCAGCGATGCAACGGATGCTCCGAAGGAGAATACGGTTTTGGCAAGAAGTATCTCACACAGCGGAGGAAGCAGCTGCCACAGGATCAAAAGGATGCCGAGAATTCCTGTCGTTTTCTGCGTAAGCGAAAATGCCTTTGCGACCGTGGTGGCTGCCTCACTTACCGCACCGCCGACCACGGGAATCACAGAGGAAAGCGTAAAACGGACCGCACGCATTGATACCGAATCCGCACCTCGTGCCAATACTGTCTGATAGGAAAGGACCGCACACAAAACAGACATCACACCGCCCGTCAACCACAAAAAGGTCTTCCGTACCGCTGCGGAAAGTGCATCGAGCGACAGCGCTCCGCCAAAAGAGGAAGCCAAAGAAAACGCAGAACACAACCGTACAAAGGGGACAAGGACTCCACAGCAGATGCTCTCCGTTACCGCCAAAAACAGTGCCATTCCCGCACCGCCGATGCTTGCAGTTGTAACCATGCCGCGCATGGCACTCAAGGTCGTCAGTGTCGTTGCTGCCGTTGTCATCAAGGTATGTATTTTTGAAAAGTACGCAGAAGCGGTACTCAAAAGATCGGCTAAGAGTCCGTAGGCAAGAAGCACCAGCACTGCAGACGAGATCAGGGATATGGTATCCGCCGATCTCATGTCACGTACAGTATCTTTATAGCGTCTAAAGACAGACATCAATACAAGAATCCCGATGATATAACCAAGGCGTCCGAAAAAGGTCCCGCTGTTTTCCCAAAAGACATCCTGTAAGCGCTGTAGCACCGTTTCACCGTTTTGCGTATACAGCAGAACCTCCGTAGGCAAGCCATCGGCAGAAAAGGGCTGATCGGCAACCGCCTGCAAAATGGAACTGCCATCCGCCTCCTCCCATAGGAGGTTTGCATAATCCAATGACTCCATACCGCCCTCCTCATCCGATCAGGCGAAGCGCCAATGCAAGAATATCCTCGTATAGCGGAAGCCCCATGCAAAGCAAGGCGCCCCGTCCAACCATTTCCAGCCGATTGGCAAGGCCCCCTTCTCCCGCATCACGAATCACATCCGCGCAAATCTGGACCGTCAATCCAAGCGCCAACGCACGAAACAGAAGCATGCTGTATTCGGACGACAAGAAGGGTTCCGTATATGCTTTCAGAAAAGAAAGCACCGGCATGACTGTACTCACCGCCGCGCAGGCAAGAAGGACGGAAAAAAATACCCCTGCCGCAACACCGACACCGGAGCTTCTGTCATACGTCCGCAGGATATGCAGACAGATCCATGCAATTACCGCCCCTCCGCAGATACGAAGCACTTCCGCATATGCTGTCATAATCCAAACACCGAGCGTACTGCTCCGATCAGTTCGCCAAGCTGTCCGACAAGCATCAAAAGGATCAGCACGATCCCGCTGATGCTAACAAGAAGCGCCTGCTCATCCCTTCCTGTCCTCGACAAAATCTGACAAATAATGCTGACCAAAAAGCCCGCACCGCCAACGCGCAATATCAGCGATATATCCATCCTGTATATCCTTTCTTTTTTCTTCCGCTCATCACAAAAGCATCAGAACAAGCAATCCGCCAACCGACAGAGATACCGTACGCAAAACCTTGATGCGTGCCGGAAGTCCCTCCACGGCGGTTTCCAAAAGTCCCGATAGCTTGGCCTTATAATAATCACACCTGCTGCATTCTTTTTCACTATCCTGTGTTCCGATATCCAAAAAGAACGCTGATAACAGCTGCACCTCACCCTCCGTCAACGAAAGAGATTCGGAAATATCAAAAAACGCGTTTGCAAGAACCGGCATACCCGTATCCTCCTCTGAAGAAAATCTCCGCATCAAGGCTTCTGTATAGCCTGTCTTCACCAGATTCGGATCCCTATGCTGCGTACAGATCTCCCTCAGCGGCAGGTGCAGCACGCCGATTCCCTCCCGTATTGCAGTGATCAGCACAAAAAAAGCGCGCAGCTGCACAACACGTTGCCGCTCTTGTAATATCAGTACGGTCCCAATGCGCAAGCACGCCAAAAGGATCAAAGCCGCACCGATGATCTTCAGGTACATAACAACCGATCCCCTCTCTTATCAGCATTCGGATACACGTGTAATATCCGAAAGGTACACCCCTTCCTTTTCGAGCGATACTCTGACATATTGCGAAAACACGCCATGCTCATGAAGGCGGCGAAAGCAGGGGCGCCGCAGCAGTCCTTCCAAAGAATCTGCGTGAGCAGTTGCGATCAGAGGAACGCCGCTTGTCTGTGCGCTCAAAACCGCCTCAGCCTCCTCCTCTCCGCCAATCTCATCGCAAAGAATCACATCGGGAGAAAAGGCCCTTGTTGCGATACCGATTCCAATACCGTGCGGGTAACCGAAAAAGATATCTGCCATGCATGGTCGCCGTGCAAACATTTCGGGAAGAAACAGCTCCTCACCTGTATCGATCACCGCACCGCACAAGGGACCTCCGACACGGTCAACGGCACATAATTCACAGATCAAATAACGCAAAAGTGTTGTTTTCCCTTGACCGGGAGGCGCAAAAAACAGCGTGGAGCGCAGTGGTTGTCTTGCGTCTCCTTCCTCTGTCCCCGATGCCTCGGAGACTGTCCCGTATTGTCCCTTGTACAAAGTCTCTTCGATCATTTGGAGCGTTCTCTCCGCGGGCGCATACCAATGCGGCAAACGAATACACATGCTGTAAAGATGCTGCAGACACGCAACGCGCTTCTGCTCACAATGTACCCGACCGCCGAGCCCAACACGCACGCCGTCAAAAAGCGGCGGTGACAGGTACCCGCGCCGTATCTCATCATCGAATGCATGAACAGAGCCGTCACATAATCTGGATAGCGTCCGACGCAGATCCTCTTCCGAAAGCGGTGTTCCCTGTACCGTTATGCGTTTCCGCTTTCCTTCCGCACTTATATATGTAATCGCCGAGCACCCCTGTACGCGAGCGCGGATCTCTGTCAATGCCGTTGCTGCGATCTGCCGCTGTGACATTGTCCGTGCAAAATCAGGCGAAAGAAACGACAATAGCTTTTCGACGTCCGTCATATGATTCTCCCCTCTCGGTTACGGTTACTGTATCATATGCCGCAGCAACAAAAAAAAGACCTGTATGCGATACATTTCCGCATACAGATCTCAATATATTCGATGAATGTCATCACTGATAATCGGGACGTGTTGCGAGCAGCTCATGGTAAGTGTGATAAAACTGCTCAAATCGGTCCTCGTCCAATGCTTGACGGATCTTTGCCATCAGGTCGTTATAGAAATACAAGTTGTGGAGCACCGCAAGACGCATGCCGAGCATTTCCTTTGCCTTTAAGAGGTGACGGATATATCCGCGGGAATAGTGCCTGCAGACAGGACATCCACAGCCCTCATCGATCGGTCTCGGATCACGCTCAAATTTGCGGTTGAGGATATTCATCGTTCCATGCCAGGTAAACAGATATCCATGGCGTGCATTACGGGAAGGCATAACGCAATCAAAGAAATCCACACCGCGATAGACACCTTCGATGATATTACGCGGGGTTCCGACACCCATCAGATATCTCGGTTTATCGGTCGGCATATACGGATCCAATGCTTCGATGATCTCATACATACTGTCCTCCGGCTCACCGACAGCAAGACCTCCGACCGCATATCCCGGAAGATCCAGCTCCTCGATCTGCTTCATATGCTCGATCCGCAGGTCACGGTATGTGCCGCCCTGATTGATACCGAACAGAAGCTGCGAGGGATTGATCGTTTCGGGAAGGCTGTTAAGCCGTGCCATTTCATCCTTACAGCGGTAGAGCCATCTTGTTGTTCGCGCAATGGACTGCTTGACATATTCATAGGGAGCGGGATTTTCAACACACTCGTCAAACGCCATGGCAATCGTCGAGGCGAGATTGGATTGGATCCGCATACTCTCCTCAGGTCCCATAAAAATGTGTTTGCCGTCAATGTGCGATTGGAACGCGACCCCCTCCTCGCTGATCTTTCTCAGCTTTGCCAGAGAGAACACCTGAAAGCCGCCGCTGTCTGTCAAAACAGGCCTGTCCCAATTAAAGAATTTATGGATACCGCCAAGATCACGGATCACATCGTCTCCCGGTCTTACATGAAGATGGTAGGTATTGGACAATTCTACCTGACATCCCACCTCGTATAGATCCTGTGTGGAAATACCGCCCTTGATTGCTGCAGATGTTCCGACATTCATAAATACCGGTGTCTGGATCACTCCGTGAACCGTATGAAATCTGCCCCGTCTTGCACGGCCTTCTGTCTTTATTAACTCAAATTTACTCATCTGTGCTTCCTTTTCATGTTTATTGTCTTAACGCCATCCTCCAAAGCATCGCTCTTTGATTCTATGTTCTGCCAAACCGATTCTCAATCATGGATTTTGTCATCGTAAAGCAGACCGGTCTGCCATGCGGGCAATAACGGATCTCGGGATCCGTCATCACACGGTCACAGATCCATTTCAGATGTGCCTCATCGTAAACACGACCTGCCTTGACCGCTGCCTTACAGGCCGCTTGGAAGAGTGCTCTTTCATAGCACTGCTGACGCGTCAGATCTGCGGTTCCGAGGTTTTCACAGAGACGCGTGACCGTTTCGCAAAAGGCATCTCTTGCTGCCGCCGTATCGAGGAAGGAGGGGATCTGCGTTACCGTTGCTTCTTTTTCCCCGACCTCAAATACAAACCCGGCCGCTTGGATCTCATCGGAAAAATCACGTGCGGTGACCGCCTCCTCCCCTGTCATCGGTATAACGATGGGCATAAGAAGAAGTTGACTCGTAAACTCACTTTGCCGCTGAAAGCGCTTCATCTGTTCAAAGAGGATCCTCTCATGTGCTGCATGCTTATCAACAAGGTATACCGTATCCCCCTGCTCAAGCACCGCATAACACCGGAACAACTCACCGACAATGCGATATTCTGCTGCCGTCTCCCCGCGGTCACCGTTGCACACCGATACCTTCGTATTGCCTTGCTGCGAATGATCCTGTGCCTCTGTCACAGATGACAGAGGCACACGGAGAGAGCCCGAGTCGGGCATCTTGGCTTGAGACTGTGCCATTGGTCTTCCCTGCATACCCGCGGATACGACCGTTTCCGTGGGGCGCTCAAATGCATCTCTGATATGCGTAGGTACGGAAATGCTTTCCGCCGCCTCTGCAGCAGATCCCGATTCAAGTGCATCTCGGCTCGGAGGCGCATCTGTGGGAGGGGGCGCCTGCACCATATCCTTCACATGCGGATGCACTGCCGAAAACTCCGCTGTGGGAAGCGGTACCAGTGTATCATCCGCAGGTACTGCCTGCGGTGCCTCCTGTGTCGGCTGCACAGCAGCTCTCCCTGTATCCTTTGTTGTATCCTCCAAGGTACGAAGGAGCTCCCGTGCCGTCGGCTGCCTCTCGCCTCCGCGGCCTTCCTTTCCCGCAGCAAAAGCAAATACCGCATTTTGCTGCTCCCGCCGCTTCTGCGAATCCTCAAGGATCTTCATTTCGGGCGAAACAAGGCGCTTCTCCAAGGCACCGCGCACCGCATAGTATACGGATTCAAAGATCAGCCGCTCATTTGAAAATTTCACCTCAAGCTTGGCAGGATGCACGTTAACATCGACCGTCGACGGATTCATATGAAGATAGAGAACCGCACATGGAAATTTATCCGAAGGAATAAAGGTGGAAAACGCCTGCTCCAGCGCCGCTGTTACAGTCTTTGAGCGGACATAGCGGTCATTGATGAAAAAGATCTGCATATTGCGGTTTCCACGCACATTTTCAGGCGTTCCGATATATCCGACGACCTCAACACCGTCAAATCCGCCGCGGATCTCCACAAGCTTTTTAGCAAAATCACGTCCCAAGACCGCGTAGATCGTGCTGTACCGTTCTCCGTCACCTGCGGTTGAATACTTCAGATCGCCGTCAGAGATAAAACGCATACGGACAGACGGATGTGACAATGCGATCTTTTCTACGTAGGCCGCAACATTCGCAGCCTCTGTTCCGTCTTTTTTTAAGAACTTCAAGCGCGCAGGTGTGTTGAAAAACAGATTCTCAACGATCACCGATGTACCGTCCGGGCATCCCGCATCCGAAATTGCCGAGACTCTTCCGCCTGACGCCTCAAGAACCGTGCCCACAGGATCCTCCTTTCGTTTTGTGAGGATCCTCATTTCGGATACAGATGAGATCGCAGCAAGTGCTTCTCCGCGGAAGCCGAGCGTCATGATGGACTCAAGATCTCCGGCTTCTTTGATCTTACTTGTCGCATGCCGTTTCAGTGCAACGGGAACATCCTCTCTTGCCATGCCGCAGCCGTTATCCGTAACGCGGATAAACGAAACTCCGCCGCGTTTGATTTCCACGGTAATGCTATCGGCACCTGAGTCGATCGCATTTTCAAGAAGCTCCTTGACAACCGATGCCGGACGGTCCACAACCTCTCCCGCCGCGATCAGATTCGCCACATGAAAATCCAGAACGTTGATGATTCCCATCACGCATACCCCCTCTCTATCCGTTTGCCAATGTCATATCAAAGGATCATATCCTTCATTTCCATCAGCATATTCAGCGCCGCAAGCGGCGTAAGTGTATTGATATCCGTATCCTTGATACGCTTCTTGATCTCCTCTGCAGCATAGTCCCTGTCGGGCGTATCGAAGTCCATTGCGATCTGATCCTCGCTCGGAAGCAACTTACGCTTTCCTCGGACCGTCACATTTTCTCCGCCTGTCAGGCTCTCAAGAACCTCTTTTGCGCGTCGGATGACCTCTGAGGGAATTCCTGCAAGCTTTGCGACCTCGATACCGTAGCTGTCGTCAGCGGGACCTGACACGATCTTTCTCAAGAAAATGATATCATCTCCTTTTTTCTTTGCCGCAATGTTGTAGTTGATAACTCCCTCAAGCTGACCCTCGATCTCGGTCAGCTCGTGATAGTGTGTTGCAAACAATGTTTTTGCGCCGATCTTTTTGCCAAGCGTGTACTCAAGAACCGCACGAGCGATACTCATACCGTCATAGGTGCTGGTGCCCCGTCCGATCTCATCATAAATGATCAAGCTCTGCCTTGTTGCATGCGAAAGAATATAGGCAACCTCTGTCATCTCAAGCATAAACGTAGATTGTCCCGATGCAAGATCGTCTGATGCGCCGACACGGGTAAACACACGGTCCACAACGCCGATGCGTGCGCTCTTGGCAGGAACAAAGGAGCCGATCTGCGCCATAATACAGATCAGCGCGACCTGACGCATATAGGTAGATTTACCTGCCATATTGGGGCCTGTAATCAATGCAAGCCGGCGAACTCCCGTATCAAGCAATGTATCGTTGGGGACAAAATAGGTATCCCCCGCAAAGCGCTCCACAACAGGATGACGTCCGTCACGGATCTCGATCACATCGCTGTTATCGACCTCAGGACATACATAGTTCCCGCGATTGGCAGCCTCTGCAAGCGAAATATAGGTATCGATCTCCGCAAGAAGCACAGCAGAACGCTGAATCCGTTCCACATTCCGGCACAAGACCTCACGGACCGATTGAAACAGCTCGTATTCCAGTGCATGGAGCTTGTCTCTTGCGCCAAGCACTGTTGCTTCCATATCCTTCAATTCCTGCGTGATATACCGTTCAGCACCCGTCAGGGTCTGCTTACGTATATAGTGCTCCGGAACAAGGTCACGGTAAGAATTGGTAACCTCGATGTAATAGCCGAAGACCTTGTTGTAGCCGATCTTCAGCTTCGGGATGCCCGTTGCCTCCCGCTCTGCCGCCTCGATCTTACTCTTCCACGCACTTCCGTCATTGAGTATCTCACGCAGCGCATCCACATCGGCATGATAGCCATCACGGATGAAGCCACCCTCTCTGACAGAAAAAGGCGGATCATCATCAATGGCATCGTTGATCGCCTGATACAGATCAGACAGATCGTCAAGCGCATCGTGAATACGACCGATCTCCGGTCCCCCGATCTCCGCCAGCAATCGGCGGATCGGTGCGATCACCGCAATGGTATTGGCGATCGCGCGCATATCCTTGGGACCCGCTGTATTATAAACGATACGGGTCGTCAATCGCTCCAGATCAAAAACGTCCTTGAGGTAAAGACCGATCTCCTCACGTTCAAGATAACGGTCAAAAAAGGCCTTGACCGACTCCTGACGGGAAACAATACGCTTGGTATCCGTGAGCGGCATTTCTATCCATTTTTTCAGATTACGCGCACCCATTGCCGTTTTGGTTCTGTCAAGCACCCAAAGAAGGCTTCCGCGCTTCTCCTTCTGGCGCATCGTCTCGCACAGCTCCAGATTGCGCCGTGTATTGATATCCATCTCCATGTACTGTCCGTTAAAGTAAACGTGCAGCGTACGGATATAGGAAATGTCTGTTTTTTGTGTTTCCGCGATATAGTCAAGCAGTGCACCGATCGCAGCAATCATACGTCTGCTGCGGGGAGTATCCGAGGAAAAAAGATCCTCGGCCTGCTGCGGGAAGTGAGACCGCACACGAGTGATCACCTCTGCTCCCTCAAAGCGAAAGGCTACACCGTCCTCCGTCATTGCATGAACACGCTCGGACAAAAACGCACCGATACGCGGAATTTGCGTCAGGGCTGTGTTCAAAAGGACCTCTTTGGGAACATACGCACCGAGTTCATTGAGAATATATGCCTCTGCATCCTCGCCCTCTGCATCGGTAACAGAGATCTCACCCGTTGAGATGTCCACAAAAGCAGCTCCGATACCTGTGTTTTGCACATACAGCGAGCAAAGATAGTTGTTTGCAGTCTCGTCCAGCATCGAGTTTTCGATGACCGTACCCGGAGTAATGATCCTGACAACATCCCGTTTGACAAGGCCCTTTGTTAATGCAGGGTCCTCCAGCTGCTCACAAACCGCGATCTTGTACCCTTTTGCGATCAGCTTTGCTATATATCCCTCACTGGAATGATACGGAACCCCGCACATCGGTGCCCGCTCTTCACAGCCGCAATCACGTCCTGTCAGAACAAGCTCAAGCTCCTTGGATGCCGTTTTTGCATCCTCCCAAAACATTTCATAAAAATCGCCCAGACGGAAAAACAGGATATAATCCTTATATTTTTCCTTTAGCTCAAGATATTGCTGCATAAACGGCGTAATAGCCATAGTGTCTCTTCCTTTCGGTCAACAGTGATTAGCGGTCATATCCGCAAAAGCTCTGCCGTGCGCTCTCTCACACTCAGTGACAACCGCGGCAAGTGGAGCAATCATGCGTACAGCCGCTCTCACCGGCACGTTCTCCTGTGATCTGGAAGGAAATCTCCTCATTGACACAGTTCATGAATGCGTTTACCGCTTCCTGTGCCGCGTTATATTCGATCATAACGGGAAGAGATGCGATCTCATCATAAAGTGAGTTGATACGTGTCTCGATCGCATGAATGACCTCCATGTCCTTTTCGGGCTTCTTATATTCCTCCGTCAGGGCAATGGTCTGTACGTTATATTCCGCCATCTTATATTGCAGATCCGCGTCGTTCTTATAAGCCTCTGTCGCAACCTCCATACGCTTGATGCGTGCATCCTCCTTAATGAGTTTACCGAGGTCTGCTGCAAGCTCCATAATCTTATCCATATTCATAATCTCCTTTTCGTCTTTCTTTGGGACGATACCAAACGGTACCGTATTGGTTTTTTCATTTTTATGATCGACGGGATCCTCATCCCTCATCGACGTCCGTATCGGATACGCGTTCTCCCGACAAATGATAGATCGCTGCATCCGTGATCCGCACCAAAGCTATGCGTCCTGTAAGATCCTCATCCTCGGAAACAGGAAAATGGACGAGCTTTCCGCCTTCGGTACGTCCTGCGTACATCGCATCGTCTCCTCTGCTCCGTCCTTCAACAAGAATACGGTACGTACGTCCGATACACGCGCGATTGCGGTCGGCAAGGATCGAATTCTGCAGATCCAGAAGCCTCTGCATCCGCGATTGCTTGATTTTTTCGGGGATCTGTCCTTCCATCACGGCAGCAGGCGTTCCCGTACGCGGTGAATAGAGGAAGGTGAAGATCTGGTCATACTGTGCTGCCGCAACAGCCGTCAGTGTATCCTCAAATTCCGCCTCGGTTTCCGTCGGGAATCCGACAATGATATCGGAGGTAACTGTAATATCGGGCATCTTCTCACGCATGTACCGAAGGATCTCAAGATAATCCGCAATGGTATAACGTCGGTTCATCGCAGAAAGCACTCTGTCAGAGCCCGATTGCAGCGGCAAATGGAAATGCTTCGCCGCCTTTTCGTTCTCTGCCATAACATTGATCAGCTTTTTCGATGCGTCCTTTGGGTGGCTTGTCATAAAGTGGACCTTAAAGTCACCCGGAAGCGAACAGATCTGTGCAAGCAGATCTGGGAAATCCATTCTTATGTCATCCGAAAGATCCTTACCGTAAGAGTTGACATTCTGTCCAAGCAGCGTGATCTCTCTGTATCCCTGTTCGATCAGCTGTCTGCACTCCTCAAGGATACAGGATGGATGACGACTGCGTTCTCTGCCGCGTACATACGGTACGATACAGTAGGTACAGAAATTATTGCATCCATACATAACACTGACCCATGCCTGACGATCACTGGCACGCCGCACCGGCATCCCCTCCGCGATGTTTCCGACATCTCCCGCATCAAGATAAAACTGCCGCTTCTGTTCTTGTATACAACGGTACAAAATCTCGGGAAAACGGTAGAGCATTGAGGTTCCGAATAAAAAGCTGACGTACGGATAGCTATGCTTGATCCGTTCCTTACGCGTTTCCTGCGACACCATACACCCGCAAATACCGATCAAAAGAGAGGGATTCTTCTCCTTCAGATGCTTAAACTGACCGGTAATGGAGAGCGCACGCTCCTCTGCATGCTCACGCACCGCGCAGGTATTGATGAGAATAAGATCCGCATCCTGCTCGGAATCTGTGATCTCATACCCCATTTCCGATGCCATACCCGCGAGCCGTTCACTGTCTGCTTCATTTTGCTGACAACCGAAGGTTCGGACATAACAACGCTTTTTCTTTCCCGTTTCCCGCGCGTCCAGCTCGTTGCGCAAACGGATCTTCTCCGTATACTCACGCTGCACAAGCATTTGCTCAGACGTGATATACTGTGTTTTCTTATCACTCATCGGATTGTCCTTTCAAATCATCCTCATAGAACAAACAGGCGGTATACTCATTGCGCACAGCCAACACAGAGGGCAGACCGAAAAATCTCAAAAAAGCTGCAAGGAAGCGTATGCGCAGACACATGACCGAAGCCATTTCTTTTCCAATCAATCAGCACACCGTATGCCGAATGATCGCATGGCTTGTTCAGATGCTCTGTCGAATGGGAGGGATGTACTCTGCGGTTAAAACACCTGTGGAGTCCTGCATTTCGGTCCAATACACAAACACGCCGAAAAGGATCAGCGCGTCCAGGACTGCATCCCCCAAGCAACTCCGTTTTTTTGCATCGGAATGCATCGTCATCCTCCCGCACAATCGGCACCTATATTCAATATATTATATCACAGATCCCCTGTATGTTCCATCTTTCGTCAATGGAATTTACAGTTTCTTCACATTTATTTGACGATATCTATTCTTTTTTTTCAAAAGGATAGACAAACAAGAAAATATATGGTATAATAATTATATGTTTGTATTTTATTGTCTATCTGACAAAAAAACAGGACAAAGGAAGACGAAAGGACACCTCCGGGAATCGGAGGTGATGGCTGAATATGGATTATCAGGCACTTGCAGAATTGCTTTTTCCAAATATAACCGCAACCGTTGATGAGATCGAAGCGCGTTATCCTGCGCGCGATCTTCCCGAGGGCGCAAAGGTCACCCGTTTTGCGCCGAGCCCGACCGGATTTGTTCATTTCGGCGGTATGTATCAGGCGGTCGTTGACGAACGGCTTGCGCATCAATCCGGCGGTATTTTCTATCTCCGCATCGAGGATACCGACGGTCAACGCGAGATCAAGGGTGCAGTGGAAGCGCTGATTCGTACGCTTTCCGCATACGGGGTCTCTTATGACGAAGGCATCAAGCTTGATGAAAACGGTACGCTGACCGAGGTTGGTGCATACGGTCCCTATAAGCAAAGCCAACGTGCAGAGCTCTATCATGTATTTGCGAAAAAGCTTGTTGCGGAAGGAAAGGCGTACCCCTGCTTTTCTACCGAAGAGGAGCTTGAGGAGATCCAGGCAACAGATAAAAAAGCAGAAATCAAGAATACCGACTGGCACGTTGCTGCCGAACAGAAACGCGCCGCAATGCTCGCAGGCCGTCAGTTTACCATGGATGAGGTCAAGGCACATCTTGCAAACGGCGATCCGTTTGTGATTCGAATTCTTGCCAACGGCGATCCTGAAAAGAAAACTAAGTTTACCGATCAGGTAAAGGGAACTCTCGAGGTGCCCGAGAACGACGAGGACTTTGTCCTCCTGAAATCAGACGGTATCCCGACCTACCATTTTGCACATGCCGTCGATGATCACCTCATGAAAACAACGCACGTCATTCGCGGAGAGGATTGGCTCCCCTCTCTCCCCAAGCACATCATGCTCTTCAATTATCTCGGCTTCAGAATGCCAAAATATCTGCATACCGCGCAGATCCTCAAAACAGACGAGAATGGCGGCAAAAAGAAGCTCTCCAAGCGTGACATGGGTGCAAAGATGGACGATTACCGCAGCATGGGCTACGCCACGGAGTGTGTTTGGGAATATCTTTTGACACTGCTCAACTCAAACTTTGAGGAATGGCATATGCAAAACCCGGAGAAATCTTACCTTGATTTCCCCTTCAATATCAAAAAGATGGCAGTCTCCGGATGCTTGTTCGATTTCACGAAGCTCAACGACGTTTCCAAGAATGTTCTCTCCCGTATGACTGCAGATGAGATCTACGAAAAGGCACTCGATTGGGCACAGGAATACGATACCGAGCTTTACCGTGTCATGGCAGAGGATCCGCAGAAGGCAAAGGCGATCTTTGCCATCGGGCGCGGCGGTAAAAAGCCGAGGAAGGATCTTTGCACATGGCAGGATGTCCGTCCTTACATCGGATTCTTCTATGATTGCTTCTTCTCCGTCGACCGTGCTCCGCTTGCACGCTTTGACGCAGCGGATATCCGTTCCGCATGCACACAGTTTTTACAGACCTATTCCCCCGAGGACGAGATGAACATTTGGTTTGACAAGATCAAGGCAATTGCGGATACGCTCGGCTTTGCATCCGATATGAAGGCATACAAGGCCAACCCCGAAGCCTTCCGCGGAAATGTTGCGGACATTTCTATGTTCCTGCGTATCGCGGTGTGCGGAAAGGAAAACGCACCCGATCTTTATACCGTCATGCACATCCTCGGCGAAGAAACTACCCGCGCGCGTATTGAAGCACTTATCGCATAACAAAAAAGAAAGGATCTTTCACAAACGAAAGACAGGTCATATATCATGGAAGACATCAAAGAAACACGCGCCTCGAATTTTATTTGGGACGCGATTGAAGACGACCTTGCACAGGGTAATTACACCTCTGTTCACACACGTTTTCCGCCGGAGCCCAACGGTTACCTGCACATCGGTCACTGTAAGGCGCTCGTCATCGATTTCGGTACTGCTGCCCGCTTCGGCGGCAAATGTAACCTTCGCATGGATGATACCAATCCGGCAAAGGAGGATACCGAATATGTCGATGCCATCATGGAGGATATCCGTTGGCTCGGATTCGACTGGGAGGACCGTTTCTTCTACGGCTCCGACTATTTTGAAAAGGATTACGAGTACGCAGTTGAGCTGATCAAGAAAGGGTTGGCATATGTCTGTGAGCTGACTGCGGAGGAGTTCCGCGATCCCAAATACTGCGGAAATCTGACAACTCCCGCCGTCTCCCCTTGGCGTGACAGACCCATTGAGGAAAGCCTCGATCTGTTTGAGCGTATGAAGAACGGTGAGTTCCCCGAGGGTAAATACACGCTTCGCGCAAAAATCGACCTTGCATCGGGCAATTTCTGTATGCGCGATCCTGTTCTTTACCGTATCCGTTATATCGAGCATCACAGACAGGGCAGCAAATGGTGCATCTACCCGATGTACGATTTTGCGCATCCCATCCAAGATGCACTTGAGGGCATCTCTCATTCCCTCTGTTCTCTGGAATACGAGATCCACAGACCGCTTTATGATTGGGTCATTGAGAACTGTTCTGTCCCTTCAAGACCCCGTCAGATCGAGTTTGCACGTTTGAACATGACAAACACCGTCATGAGCAAGCGCTTTTTGCGCCATCTCGTCGAATCCGGTCTGGTCGACGGTTGGGACGATCCCCGTATGCCCACGCTCTGCGGTCTTCGCCGCCGTGGCTATACCGCAGCATCCATTTTGGATTTCTGTTCCAGAATCGGTATCTCCAAGGCAAACTCCATGGTCGATATCGGTCTGCTTGAGCACTGTATCCGCGAGGAGCTTAACAATACAGCGCCGCGTCGCATTGCCATTCAGAATCCGATCAGAATCATCGTTGACAATTATCCTGCTGACAAGGTCGAGTATTTCGATATTCCCAACCATCCGCAGCATCCCGAGCTCGGCACAAGAAGGGTCCCCTTCACAAAGGAGCTTTATATCGAAGCATCCGATTTTGCAATGGTCCCCCCGCCCAAGTTCTTCCGTCTCAAGCCCGATTCCGAGGTCCGTCTGATGGGTGCCTACATCATGAAGTGCGGCGAGATCGTACAAAATGATGACGGCTCGATCAAGGAGATCCACACAACAGTCGATTTCGAAACCGGAAACGGAAATCCCGTCGACGGCAGAAAGATAAAGGGAACGATCCATTGGCTCTCTGCTGCCTATGCAAAGGAAGCCACAGTCATCCTTTATGACCGTCTCTTTACAGAAGAGAACATGAATGAGATCGATTCCGGTGACTATGACCGTTATCTCAACCCCAATTCTGCTGTCCGTGTGGAAAAGGTAAAGATCGAAGCGGCGCTTGCAGATGCTGTTCCCGGAGAAAAATTCCAGTTTGTCCGTGATGGTTATTACGCAAAAGACACCAAAAATGAAAACACCTTCAACCGTGTCGTTACGCTCAAGGATTCCTTCAAGGCATAAGCATCCGCAGATAACGGAGACAACGATTGTGACTACGAAAAGGATTTATATCTTATTAACGCGTTTCCCCGGAAGACTTTCAAGTATGATTTCCCTATGCACCCAAAGCTACTATACGCACGTATCCATCGGACTTGAAGAAGATCTGAATACCTTCTACAGCTTTGTTTTTAAGGGATTCATCATAGAAAAAATCAATCGGTACATCAAGCCCGGCAGAAAGCCATTCCCGTGCCGCCTGTATGAGCTTGAAATTCCTGAAAAGACCTATCGGTCGATCAAGAAGAAGATTGAGTTTTTCGTTGCGTACAGAAATCGTATGCGTTATACATTTCTCGGCGTTATTTTCAGTTTTCTGCACATCCCGTACCATCGGAAATTCACATACTTCTGTTCTCATTTTGTTGCGGAGCTTTTGAAGCATGCAGAGATCCTCCCGTCACATAAGAGCAGTTCTCTTTATCTTCCGAATGACTTTGACAGGTTGCCCGGTGCGGTCTTAAATTATCAAGGTGATCTCAAGGACATGATCGTTACCTTCGATATTTCCCCTTTTCTGCACCGCTCACGGAATCTCATCATTGAAAAATGATCCTTTTTCAAAGAAAATCGCCGTATCCCAAAGGATACGGCGATTATTTTTTCATTTCAAAATCAATCATGGTGGTGTGCATGCTTATCAAACACACCATGCAGATCCATATACCACCGGTCATACTTCATGCGGAATCCAAGCCACTTGATGAGATGCTCCGAGGTCGGACCTTGCGGTGAAAATACAGCCTCGTGCGTTCCGCAAAGATCCATGAAATTCATGGTCTGACGGCCCATGATAAAGAGGGCCTCCTCGTCATCGACCCCCTCCGGATTGCACAAGTCATAGATATAACCGATCTGTCCCATATCAAACTGACAGATCCCGACAAAGGTCTCTCCGTCATATGCCTGATAGCAAAGACTTTCCGCACGGTATTCCACATGACAGCGCTCACACAGTACCTTCTGCAATTCCTTGTCCTGTATTGGTTTGATGATCAACATTTTTTATTCCTCAATTCTTTACCGCATTACTTCGTGCCCGACTTCCTTGCCCCCTTCGGTGCATGACCGAAGCGGGATCCGCGAGAGGATGCAGAAGCACGGCGGGCGGGCCTTGCCTTCTGAGCGGCCTCTAACTTTTCCGCGCGCTCATCCTTTGCCGCATTCCGGAAGCGATCCTTTTGCGAGGGCATGAGCGTGGTCAGCTCCTGCGCCGTCAAATACCGCCATTTACCGAGGCGAAGCGTTCCGAGCGGGATCTCGCCGATCGCAACACGCTTCAAACGAATGATCTTCAATCCAACCTGCTCACACATTTTACGGATCTGTCGGTTACGTCCCTCGTACAGCTCCATCTGCAAGGTTGAGTGTCCGTCCTCACAAACCAAAACCTCCACATGGACCGGGCGGATATCGAAACCGTCGATCTCCATTGGAGAGGACAGCGCCTCGACCTGTTCGTCGGTAATCTCTCCCTCAATACGTACATGATAATACTTAGGCACCTCATGACTCGGATGCATCATATAGTTTGCAAAATCACCGTCATTTGTCATGATCAGCAAGCCCTCGGAGACCTTATCCAGACGGCCGACGGGATACACGCGGCATCCGACATCCTGTACAAGCGATGCCACACACTTTCTGCCCAGATCATCACTCATGGTCGTCACATAGCCTCTTGGCTTATTCAGCATAATATACGTCTTTTTTTCTCGGTTGTCGGGAAGATAGATCCGTTTTCCCGCATAACGGATCTCGTCTTTCTCAGGATCCACACGCATACCGAGCTCCGCGCGCGAACCGTTTACGGTAATCGTACCGTCGACGATCCCCTTTTCTGCCGCACGGCGAGACATAACTCCGGCATCTGACATATATTTTTGCAATCTGATTTTTTCCATGGTTATTCGAATTCCTTTATATTTTCATTTCCATCGTTGACAAATCCGCTGCCACAGACTTGGCTTTTGATACAAAGCCACATCATTCTGCGCATAAAGCTGCTGAACACCGATCTCTGCTCCGTCACAAAAATAGCGCACGATACCAACGGCATCGCCTGCCCGGACCGGTGCATACAAAAAGCGCGGCGCTTCCACCACCGTATAGATATGCTGTACATTACGCTCCAATGTTACGCGGAATGCCTCACTCGTGCACAGTGGCGTTACGGGAGCTACTCCTCCATCTGCTTCGCCGCTTCCAACCACAGGCAGTGTGATATGCTCCTCCCCCGCCTCGGACAGCACTGTACTTTCATACTTGGAGAACGCCCAATCAAGCAACGCACTGTGATCCTGCCAATCATCCGGTGCGCAAAGCGTCACGCAGATCAGTGTCATGCCGTCGCGCTCCGCCGCGGAAACAAGACATCGTCCGCTGCGTTTGGTGTACCCGGTCTTTACACCGATACAGCCCTCGTAGCGCTTGAGCAGCTTATTATGATTGATCAAGAGACGCTCCCCTTCGCCGCCATTCAAGGGTATCTTCATTTTGTTGGCGGAAACGATCTCTCGAAAACCGGGATATGTCATTGCCCTCGCAGTGATCTGTGCAAGCTCATATGCAGTTGTATAATGGTCATCGTGGTAAAGACCGTGCGGGTTGACAAAATTTGTATCGGTCAACCCCATTGCCGCGGCAGTGGTGTTCATCATTTGCGCAAAAGAGTCCACATTTTCTGCCATACTGATTGCCAAGGCTGCAGCAGCATCATTGGCACTTTCCAGCATCATTGCGTAAAGAAGCTGCAAAACGGTAAGCTTTTCTCCCTCATACAGATACACAGAGGAGCCTTCGATCCCGACCGCCGCTGCAGGAACTGTCACCGTCGCATTGAGGTCTGCAGCATTTTCCATCACGGTAAGTGCAGTCATGATCTTTGTCGTGCTCGCCATTGGACGGCGTTCATCCGCATTCTTTTCATAGAGAACTTTTCCAAAGAGGTCTGTCACAACCGCGCTTGCCGCAGAAATGTCCGGAGGCGCACCGGTGATCTCCTGTGAGACAGCAAGCGCATTCTCCGATTTTGACGGCAGCCCTCCCGCACCATCATCACCGGATGCGGATATATTCAGCACCACCGCAGCAATCGCAAGCAGCAGACATACTCCTCTTTTACCGTGAACACAAGATTTCATGACCTCACATTCCCCTCTCCGCAACAATCGTCGTTTGGCGATCCTGAACTGTATCACAGTATATGCATCGGGGACTTGCATCTATGCGGCCACAGGCGTTGTTTATGATTCGTCTGCCTCGCCGTCTTCTGTATCAACCGTTTTTGCGATGCCGCTCTCTGTCTCGTCTGTATCGTCAGACTTCTTCTTTTTGGGGATCATCGTCTTAATCTTTTCGATGATCTCCGGCACACGGTCAACCAAAGAGGATACGTTGTATCCAAGATCTGCCGGAGGCTTTGAGGTCGGATTTGAGACGTTCATCATCTCAACAGAGCCATCTGCATGAACAACAAGAAATGCAACAGGAACAACCTGCACGCCGGATCCACCGCCGCCGCTGAAATTATAATTTCCTGCTGTCTTCTTGCTTTCAAGGTCTGCGCCGCCGGAAGCAATGCCCATCGAGACCTTCGAGATCGGGATGATGGTCGTTCCGGATTTTGTATCGATCGGCGTTCCTACAATGGTGTTTGCATCCACAATGCTGCGAATGTCCTCAAGTGCGTTCAGGATCATACCGCTTACTTTGGTTTCTGCCATATCTAATACCTCACTTTCAATCAGTGTTATTTTCCGTTTTTCAGCTCATGAACGAGCGCCGCGCGTGCTTCCGCTTCTGCCTGCAGACGCGCCTCACGTTCCTTTGCAGTTTCATTTTTATTACGCTCATGCTCCATTGAGAGCGCTGTTTTCCCTGCAAGGATCGCCGTCAGTGCGATCTGCCAAAGACAGATCGAAAATGTGATCTTACCGGCTACCGACGGCTTTTGTTCAAGAAAATCGGAGCGGATCGAAATATCGCTTTTTTTCATTTTCGCAAAATTCCGACACCCCGAGATCAAGGTCCATACCGTTTCCATGACCGCATAGATACCGCCGTACATAACAGCTGCTGCTGCCGGATCCGGCGCTGCCGCGGTAATATCGAGATAATGTATTTTTACGCGCAGATATTTTCCGAATCGTTCGAATAAGTTTTTCACCAATGCAAGTACAAGCTTGATGATATGCATCACACTGCGCTTCGGTTTTGCTTTTACTGCTTGGTTCTTCCTTTGTTTTGCTTTCTTCTTTTTGTTCAGCTGTTTTTGCAGCTTGCGCCTCTTTTTCTTTTCTTTCGCTGCAAGCCTCTTCTGCTGTTTTTCGATCCGTTTCTTCAGCTCCCTTTTTCGGAACCTTTTAAGATTGGGGAGTCTTTTCTTTTTCGGAAGCAGCGGAATTTTCACAAACAGGACACGGAGCGCAACAGTAAAATCCATCTGTCGATCGGTCGAAAATCTACAAATGATGTGGATGGGAATCACAAACAACAGCACAACCAACGCCGCCAAGCATGCCAGAACGATCCCCACGATCTTCATTCCGTGTCACTCCTCCCCAAACGATGTTTCCCCGCGATCAGTCAGCTACCGATTCCTCAAGAAGCTCTGCCGACGCATCGGGATCCTTGCCGTCCTCGTTCTTCTGTAAAAACAGCGACATCGGCGGCAGCTGCTCGATCGATTCCAGACCAAACACACGCAGAAAAGCGTCCGTCGTACCGTACAGAGTCGGTCTGCCGGGAACATCCAGCCGTCCCTTGGATGCGATCAGTCCCTTTTCAACCAAGGAAGATACAACATATCCCGTATCCACACCGCGTACCTCATCCACGTAGGAACGTGTCACGGGCTGATGATACGCAATAATTGCAAGCGTCTCAAGCGAAGCGCGGGAAAGATTACCGCCGCGTCTGATGCCCAATGCTTTACGGATGTAAGGCAAAAAGGGCTCTTTGGTTACAAGCTGACATCCCTGCTGAAGCTTGATCAGCTGGATCCCTCTTCCTTCATACATCATCTGCAGCTCATCCGCACAAGCCTCTGCCTCCTCAGTCGAAATTCCGACTGCATCGGCAATCTTTTCATATGTCATAGGGTGTCCCGCTGCAAAAAGGATCGCTTCCACTGCCATACGGACACCGTCTGCACTCAATATCAGTTCTTCCGCTGTACCTGCAGCAGCAATATCCTTGATGTTTTCCGATTCGGTCATATTATCAACCCTCGCTTGTCAAAAGCGCCTTTCCGTTGTCATGTACTTGATGGTTCTTCACAAAACAGGATCCTCAGCCGCGTCGTTCCGATCAAATTCGGAATGATCGCCGCTCATATAATTATCGGGAACGGTATTTTCGGGATTCAGCGAACAATACAGCACGCGCGAATCATCATATATCGGATCCGATGCATCCTCCTCAGAAAGAAGCGGTTCTCCGCCATGAAGCAGAACATATCCATCCTTGACAAGGGCCAGCAGTGCAACAAAGATCGCAACGATCTCGCTCTTGGACTGCGCCGACCCGAAAAGCACCTCGAATGCAACACTTCCACCCAAGGAAAGCGTATTGACCACATCCCGTATTTTTTCCGACACGGGAACGATCTTCTTTTTGATAATGGGCGCGATATTGGTCATCGGCGACGGCGCTTCCTGGTCTTTTTTTGAGAAAAGACGGATCAGCGCCTTCTGCAGAAGCAGCACATCATGCGGTGCAACAGCCTTTGTATCAGCGGGGACCTCATCCTCATCCTTGACGTATCGGGATCCGTAATGACTGTATTGCTCCTCCAGATACTGCGATGCTTCCTTTGCCTGACGGTACGCTAAGAGCGCGGCCGCCAAACGTGCACGCGGATCCTCCTCATCGGGATCCTCAGCCTTCGGCAAAAGCATTCTGCTCTTGATGAGCATCAGCTCCGAGGCCATAACAATAAATTCCCCGGCGATCTCCATATCCATGCACTTCATGCGTTCAAGATACGCCATATACTGCTCCAGGATCACCGCGATCTTGATATCCGCGATCTCCATTTTATTTTTTGCGATCAACGTCAGAAGAAGGTCGAGCGGCCCCTCAAAGGTATCGATCTTATAGGTCAATATTTCGGTCATGGGAAGCTTTCTTCCCTCCTTGCTTGTAAAAAATCCGACTTACAAAAACGGGATCAATCCGACAAGAGCATTCATGGCACCCGTAACCAGCATCACAAGGTAACGCAGCGGCCGGTCAAGAAAGCCTGCCCACAGAGCAACAAGCAAAACGATTCGAATGATGTGCTCATACCGCATGACCTCAAAATACAGCCGTGTCGGCAAAAATGTCAAAAAGAATCTTGAACCGTCAAGCGGTGGTATCGGAAGCAGATTGAATATCGCAAGCGATACGTTCAACCAATAAAACAGCTCCAAAAACATGGCGGTATACATGATCAGATTGATCACAAAGGAGCTTTCCGCCATGATATACTGCGCTCCGTTATATTCGGTGACAACATCTGCAGCCGTCAGGACCGCGACAAAAAGTCTGCTTAAGAAGACACCGATCAAGGCAAGCAGCAGATTGCTTATGGGACCTGCGATCGCCGTCAGCGCCATGTCCCGCTTCGGCTTCTTAAAATGACGCGTCATGATCGGCACCGGTCTTGCCCATCCAAATCCGAACAGGAACATCATGATCGTACCAAGCGGATCAAGATGCTTGAGCGGATTCAGCGTCAGGCGCCCCATACTTTTTGCGGTGGTATCACCGAGACGGTACGCCATATATCCGTGCGCCGCTTCATGCGCCGACAACGCAAGCAGCACGATCGGGATCCGCATCAACAGAAGCGGAATATCAGAAAACAACTGTGAAATAGTAGACATGATTCAATCCAATTTCTTTTCATTTCCGTGCGGCGATCTTATCAAACGCCCGCACATTTTCGGATATATCTCCAGATCTCATCCTTCCCCTCTCCCTTCAGAGAAGAGCAGGCGATCACATGTGTCCCCTCAAGGACCATCTGATCCTCAGACAAAAGATCCAGATTCTTTTTTCTATCGGTTACATTCAGCTTGTCTGCCTTCGTTGCCGCGATGATATAAGGCGTGCGTGTTTCCGCAAGCCATGCAAGCATCTGGTCGTCATCCTTTGTCGGACCAACCTTGAGATCAATGAGCTGAATGACCAGCTTCAGATGGGGATTGTTGTCAAAATACGCCCCCATCAGCTCGCTCCATTTTTCCTTTTCGGAGGACGGACGCTTTGCAAAGCCGTATCCCGGCAGATCTACAAGGTACAGCTGACGGTCGATCTCATAAAAATTCGCCGTGATCGTTTTTCCGGGTGATCCCGAAACTCGCGCAAGGCTCTTTCTGCCCAAAAGCAGATTGATCAGCGTGCTTTTTCCGACGTTTGATCTGCCCGAAAAGGCGATCTGCGGAAGCGCTGTCTGCGGAAACTGCGAAGCGAAGCCCGCGCTCATGACAAGATTTACATTTTGCAGATTCAATGCCATACCGGCACCTCTCATTTCTTATACATATCCAAATACTTATTTATGCTCAGCACCGACACTTGCCGTGGGAAATCCCGTTGTACCGGAAACCGTCATCAGCGGCTCGGGGATCAAGGACAGACAGGTCTGCTCAGGCCGCTCCTCTGTCAGTGCGATCGCGAGGACCTCGTCCACATGTGAGCACGGATAAAACGTAATATTCTCCATAACAACCGGAGCCACGTCATCAAGATCGGGAATGTTCTCTGCGGGAATGCAGATCACCTTGACCCCGGCCTTATAAGCTGCCATCGTTTTCTCGCGCAAGCCGCCGATCGCCATCACACGTCCGCGCAGGGAGATCTCTCCCGTCATCGCAACGTCCCGACGGACTGCCCGTCCGGAAAGCTCACTGATGAGCGCCGTTGTCATCGTAACGCCCGCGGAAGGACCGTCCTTTGGAACTGCTCCCTCGGGCACATGGATATGAATATCACAGTTCTTATAAAAATCAGGATCAATACCGTATTGCTCTGTTCTGCTGCGAACGAACGTGATCGCAGTGCGCGCAGACTCCTTCATCACATCGCCGAGGGAACCTGTCAGCTCGATATGACCGTTTCCGGGCGTTACGGAGACCTCGATCTTCAGCATATCGCCGCCTGCCTCCGTGTAAGCAAGACCATTGACGACACCAACCTCATTCTGCGCAGCGATCTGCTCGGGCTTGACCTTATGCTTGCCCAAATAGGAGGTCAGGTTCTCCCGTGTAACGGAGCAGCTCTTGACACCCTCATCGGAGATCTTCATCGCCGCTTTACGGCAGAGAGATGCGATCTCACGCTCCAGCTGACGGACACCCGCCTCTGTTGTATAAAAGTCGATAATATCGTACAGCGCCTCATCGGAGATGCGTAGGATACGACGGTTAAGTCCGTGACGCTTACACTGCTTTCCGATAAGATGGTGTGTTGCGATCGCGTGCTTTTCCGCTCTCGTATAGGAAGGGAGGCGAATCACCTCAACTCTGTCAAGCAGCGGTGCGGGGACCGTATCCAAAGTATTTGCTGTCGCGATAAACATACAATCGGAGAGGTCGATTGGCAGCTCCATGAAATGATCACGGAAGGTCTTGTTCTGCTCAGCATCAAGCACCTCAAGCAGTGCGGACGCAGGGTCACCATGGGTATCCCGTGTCAGCTTATCAAGCTCATCAAGCAGGATCAAGGGGTTGTTGACACCTGCCTCTGTGATCGCATTGACGATTCTGCCGGGCATCGCACCGATATACGTCTTTCTGTGGCCGCGGATGTCAGCCTCATCACGGATACCGCCGAGCGAAACACGGACATATTTACGATTCAGCGCACGTGCAATGGATGCGGCAATCGACGTTTTACCGACACCGGGCGGTCCGACCAGACACAGAATCTGATTGCGGACATCGGGGTTGAGCTGGCGTACGGCAAGGTACTCCAAGATACGCTCCTTTACCTTTTCCATCCCGTCATGGTCGGCATCCAGAACCTTTCGTGCCGCCTTGACATCGACACGGTCCTTCGTTTTCTTTGTCCAAGGGTATTCCAGCGTCACATCCAGATAATTGCGAAGCACATTTCCCTCGGCTGCACCATAGGGGATCTTGGAAAGGCGCTTCAACTCCTTGAGCATCTTCTGCCGTACCTCGGCAGGTGCGCCCTCGGTGCAGCGGCGGATCTTCTCCGAATACTCGGAGAGCTCATCGGCATCGTCATCATAAAGAGACTCGCCATCCTCACCCTCTTCGTCTCCGAACAGAAGCGGATTATCCCCCTTTAACTCATTCTGAATGATCTTCAGCTGCTCACGCAGATAATAACTGCGCTGATTTTGTTCGATCTGCTGACGTACCTTCGCGTGAATATCCTGCTCGGTACGCAAAATCTCCTCCTCGCTCTCCAAAAGCACATTCACAAGCTCAAGGCGTTTCACGGGATTCGGTTCCTCAAGGACAGCCTGCTTATCGGTATATTTCACAAGAACGTTGGATGCAATAAAATCTGCGAGCAGCCCCGGCTCCTTGATGCCGCGAACGGTCATCAAAAGCTCCTTGGATGTTTTGGGCAGAAAATGCGCCATCTTTTCAACCGATTTTACGGTATTCAAAAGCAAAGCCTCACTATGAATACCGCCTGCGGCATCGATGTTCAGGAAACGGACAAAGCCCATTGCCGTGATTCCGCTTGTGCCGAACACAAAAGAGGTGATTTCCATACGGGCGGTACCGTCAACAAGGATCCTCGCCGTCCCGTCGGGAAGCTTGATCAGCTGCTTGATCCTTGCAGCAGTACCCACGCGGAAAAGATCCTTCTCTGCGGGATCCTCAGGCATCATTTCCTTTTGCGTAACAAACAGGACCTCTGTATTGCCGGCAGATGCCGTTTCACATACATGGACCCACCGCTTATCGGTGGTCTCGATGCTGATCGGAATCTGCGGAAACACGACCACGCCTCTCAGCGGTACACACGGAAGAGATTTCATTTCTAATTTTTCTGTAGTAATTGCCATTTGGTTCTCCTTATGCAATATGTAAGTGCCATCGTAAAAATACAGTCTAGGCACGACAAAAAACGTTTTCTTCTGTATCGATTTCTCAACACGGTTCTATCAAATACATACCAAATATTATAACATAGTTTTCTTTTGATTTCCATGTATACGCCAAAAATTCACAGATTTTTTACCGATTGGCGCAAAAAAAAGCAACAGACTGTCAAGCGCATACGGTACACCCGTTGTGATCGGATCGATATCATAAGATTGATATTTCCATACACTGCACAAAGTCTGTTGATTCTTTTGAAAAAAAACACAAGACCGGGATATTTCACTCCCCAAACTTGCCTAATTATTATACACGGAAATCCCTTTTTTGTAAATATCCATTTTCAACAATTTTTTCGATATTTTTTTGTAACACTCAAGCAACTCCGTATTCTCATTTTTATAAAATTCACGATTCGTTTTATGATTTTGAAAACACGGTGTAATTTTCACGGTTTTTATACAAAAGTTTTTTGCGACAAATTGACAAACGGTGCGCTTTGTGCTATACTGAACACAAAATGATACAAAAAAACGAGGAAACCATCATGCACATTCCGCAGACACCGACAGCAGCACTGAAGATCCTCTCATTCGCAGATGCGCTGACCGAGGAGAACGGTATACAGAGCTATGATCGCGACCGCTGGCTGTATGTTCCCTGCAAATATCTGGAATACCGTTATATTCTCGGAACACGCGGAGAGAATCCGCTCATCTGCATCGGG
>JAFQMO010000007.1 GCA_017414385.1 Clostridia bacterium | reverse complement strand
AGATGGGGAAATTTTTTCAATGCTGAGGCATACGGAACCATTCTGAAATATGATTTTTTGGGACATGTCGTGGAGACATCTCGTTTTGCAGGTCAGAAGATCCCGTGGATCATGACGATCGCGAATGTCAACGGATCCATTACCTATTATGCGCATCCGACCTTCTTGTATGAGTCTCTTTGGAATGTTTTGGGATTCATCCTTTTGAACATCCGTTATAAGAACAAGAAGTTTGACGGACAGATCCTGTTCTCTTACATCGTTTGGTACGGCTTCGGCCGTATGTTCATCGAAGGCTTCCGCACAGATGCGCTTTACCTCGGGAATGTTCGCGTTTCCCAGCTTTTGGCGCTTGGCTGTGTTCTGTTCGGCGTTTTGTTTTATCATTTGCTCAAAAAGCGTGCAAAGCCGATCCTTGCGGCAGAGCAGGATGCGGAGGAGTATGAGAGTCTGTTCAGCGAAAAGCCGAAGAAGACTGTCAAAAAGAGCACGCAGGTGTACCGTGCGGAGCAAGCAGCTGAAAAGCAGGCGACCCGTGACATGACCGATACGGATGCTGAGGCGCATTCAGAAGAGAATGCGGAGGACAATGGGGCAGAAGAACAGCAGGTGTCGAATACATCTGCTCAGGATACATTGAAGACAACAGAAGAAAAGGAGTAAATCATGGCACAGATTATTGACGGAAAGCTGATCGCACAGCAAACACGTGCTGAGATCGCAGAAGAGGTTGCACAATTGAAGACGCAGGGGATCACTCCCGGACTTGCGGTTGTGATCGTCGGCGAAAATCCCGCATCTCAGGTTTATGTGCGCAATAAGCACAAGGCTTGCGGGGAGGTAGGTATTTATTCAGAGGTTATTGCAATGCCTGAGCAGACAACCGAGGAGGAGCTTCTGGCAAAGATCGATGAGCTGAATGGAAGTACCGAAATCGACGGTATCCTCGTGCAGCTTCCGCTTCCCACGCACATCAATGAGGAGCATGTTCTGAATGCGATCAAGCCCGATAAGGATGTCGATGCTTTTCACCCTATCAATACCGGTAAGATCATGATCGGTAATCCCGACTTTCTCCCCTGTACGCCTGCAGGCGTCATGGTAATGCTCCAAAAGAGCGGCATCGATGTTTGCGGTAAGAATTGTGTTGTTGTCGGACGTTCCAATATTGTCGGCAAGCCTATGGCGATGCTGTTGCTTGCGGCAAACGGTACGGTAACGGTCTGTCACTCCAGAACGAAGGACCTTGCATCTGTAACACGTGAGGCGGATATTCTCGTTGTCGCGATCGGACGCGCAGACTTTATTACGGGTGATATGATCAAAGAGGGTGCGGTTGTCATTGATGTCGGTATGAACCGCAGAGAGGACGGCAAGCTTACCGGCGATGTTGATTTTGCTTCCGCTTCGGAAAGAGCGGGATATATCACACCTGTTCCCGGAGGTGTCGGTCCAATGACAATCACAATGCTGCTGCGTAATACGCTGACAGCATCGGCACTGCATCACAAGCGGTAATTGGCAAGATATATAAGAATAAACAGATCAAAAAAACAAAGAAAAATTTCATAAATTGAAGGAAATCTATTGACAGTACCATTTGTTTTATGGTATAATAGTATGCCGCATAAGATTCAGGCTTACAAATGTCGTTTGATACGTCCCCGGATGTGTTGTAGACTGCCTGTATTAGCGAGACATAAATGAAAGTGAGGTGCTTTTCGTGTTTGCAGTCATTGAAACTGGCGGAAAGCAGTACAAGGTTCAGGAAGGCGACATTCTCTACATCGAAAAGCTCGATGTTGCAGATGGCGACAAAGTAGTTTTTGACAAGGTATATGCACTGTCCACCGGTGACAAGTTCACAGTCGGTGCTCCCGTCGTTGACGGTGCCAAGGTTACAGCAACTGCTGTAAAGAACGGCAAGGGCAAGAAGATCTACGTTCTCAAGTATAAGTCCAAGAAGAACGAGAAGAAGAAGATCGGTCACAGACAGCCCTATACCAAGATCCAGATCGAAAAGATCGAAGGCTGAGACTTTCAGATACCATGACCAAAATTGTGTTTTATAAGCATAGAGGTGCTTTTTACGGTTTCAGAGAAACGGGTCATGCGGGATTTGCGGCAGCAGGGGATGATATTCTTTGCTCGGCAATATCTGCAATGACAATGCTGGTTATCAATACATTGGAGGTAGCGTATGCTGCCGATGTGGATTATCAGATCGACGAGCGGACGACCAATATTACAGTTACCTGTAAGGCTGCGCTCGGCACCAATGATAATGAGAAGCAGCAGTATGCAGCACACGGTTTGCTCTATGGCTATTATCTGCAGCTGAATGACATGCTGGAGGATTATTATGACTACCTTGACGTTGATGTTGAGGAGCGCGCCGTATAAACGCAGGGATTGGTAGGATCGGATGTGTTTTCTGCCGGGTAAGGGGAGGAGCACGTCGGATGTATACATTGTGTACATCAAAGAAATCGAATTTGTCAAAATCAAACAAGTGGAGGAAATTGCCATGTTGAAGCTGAGCTTACAGTTTTTTGCTCATAAGAAGGGTGTCGGTTCTACAAAGAACGGCCGTGATTCCAATGCGCAGAGACTCGGTGTTAAGAAGGCAGACGGTCAGTCTGTAGTCGCAGGCAACATCATTGTCAGACAGAGAGGAACCAATGTACGTCCCGGTGCCGGTGTCGGTATCGGTAAGGATGATACTCTTTTTGCTTTGATCGACGGTGTTGTGAAGTTCGAGCGCGTTGCCGGCAACAAGAAGCGCGTCAGCGTTTATGCTGCTGAGTAAGGTATTGCTTGAATACCGGTTCATAAGACGAGAAGTCGGTGTATCCCCAAAAGGATACGCCGATTTTTTTGTTTTTTATAATTTCAAAAAAGTTCACCGAAAAGGTAAACTTTTTTGCCAAAACCTATTGACAAACCGTTTTTTATCGTGTATAATAAGTACGTAATTAAAAAGGGAGGATATGAAGTCCTATGCATCTCACAAGAGAAGCGGATTACGCCATACGGATCATGTATACACTTGCAGTCAATGATGCGTTGACCGATGCAGGAAGTATTGCAGAATCCATCGCAGTATCCAAAAGATTCACATTGAAGATCTTGGGGAAGCTGATGGAGATCGGCCTTGTGTCCTCAAAGCTCGGGGCAGGCGGCGGGTACTATCTTTCAAAGTCCGAATATGATATCTCGATTGCTGACATTGTCGAAGCGATCGAGGGCCCGATCAGTTTGAGCTCCTGTCTTGTAAGTCAGTATCAGTGTGAGCGTGTAACGGACTGTTCGGCATGCGTGTTCCATTGTATGTTTGATTCCTTGAGCCGTCATCTGCGTGACAGACTTGCAGGGATCAGCATTGGTTCAGCGGCTGATATGAGCCCTGAGGATATGATCCGAAGTATGGAGCTTACAACACCCCTTGCGCAATATGAAACAGAAAATAATCATCAAAAAGTAAATCAATCTAGGAGGAATTTTGGTATGAAAAAGTTTGTTTGTAAGGTATGCGGTTACATCTATGAGGGTGATGCAGCGCCCGAAAAGTGCCCCCAGTGCAAGGCTCCGGCTGAAAAGTTCGATGAGCAGAGCGGCGACATGACATGGGCTGCTGAGCACGCTGTCGGTGTTGCACAGGGTGTATCTCAGGATATCATTGACGATCTGCGCGCGAACTTCAACGGTGAGTGCATGGAGGTCGGCATGTATCTTGCAATGGCACGCGTTGCACACAGAGAAGGTTATCCTGAAATCGGTCTTTATTGGGAAAAGGCTGCGTTTGAGGAAGCAGAGCATGCTGCATAGTTTGCTGAGCTGCTCGGTGAGGTCGTTACCGACTCCACAAAGAAGAATCTTCAGATGCGTGTAGAGGCTGAAAACGGTGCAACTGCAGGTAAGGCTGATCTTGCAAAGCGTGCAAAGGAAGCAGGTCTGGATGCGATCCACGATACTGTCCATGAAATGGCACGCGACGAAGCAAGACACGGCAAAGCATTTGAGGGACTTCTCAAGAGATATTTCAAGTAATATTTGCACAAAAACTAAAACATAACATAGCATAATTTTGAGGTATTCTGCGACAAAATGTGGAATACCTCTTTTTCGTCCGAGTGACACGGTGTGTATGGCTGGGTGTAAAACAAATACACACTTTTTACACACTTCCAAAGTGTTTTTATCCTATACAGGAATACCTTAAAAAATATTTTTCCTCACGGATAATTTTCAAAAATATCTATGAAGAAATCTTGT
>JAFQMO010000078.1 GCA_017414385.1 Clostridia bacterium | reverse complement strand
GAACCCTCACTAGAACCTGAATCTAGCGCGTCTACCAATTCCGCCATACCCGCTGGTGCGAGGAATGGGACTTGAACCCACATGATGAAATCACACGCACCTCAAACGTGCGCGTCTACCAATTCCGCCATCCTCGCATATATCGGGGAATTCATACAACGTTGTTATTATAACACGGATTTATCTGTTTGTCAATAGATATTTTCGATTTTTTGAAAAAAAGTAAAAAAACATTACCGTCATCCTTTTCGGTGACGGTAATGCGTTGTTGATCAGATATAGTATTTTGAAATAAAGAAGATCGGAAGGATCCAGAACATCTGATACAGTGCGATCCACAGCGGTGCAACCGTGACTGCCATGCCGGAGATCACAAAGAATGCCATTGCGATCATACCAAGCAGGATCGATACGATACCGATGACGTTGTTGATGCGCGCTGCACTCAGTACACGGTCACTGACGGCAAGTGTCTGCAGAAGCGCCTTTGCGCTGGACTTGGATACGATACCGGAGGAAAGTCTGTCGACGATGATCGCTGTTTCCTTCGGCTCCGAGCACTTGATGATCTTGATGGGATACTTGGACATCTTGATCTTGCAGGAGAGCAGATGATCGTCGATGTTGGGGTCGCTTGTCTTGATACCGACACAGATGCCCTGACGGTACAGCTGCTTTAGAACCGTTTCAAAGCCCTGCTCAACGGAATATTGAATGTAAAGCTTTGCGGCGATATTATTCTCATAGGCGATGAAGAGGATCGACGCATCTGCCGTTTCCTCCATGGACCTTTCGCTGTCGCTGAGGGAAACGCTGTATCCGTAGCGGTTGACAAAGGTGTCCTTACCGATCAGAACGGTACCTCCGTCCACTCTTGCCTCGATACCGTCGCGGTCCAAGCGGACCAGCTTGACGTTCTCTGCATATCCGAGCTCTCCCGATGCAATCTCAAACACCTCTGCAAGAGGACCGCCGACCACATGGAACACGCTTGCTGCCGCATAGATGACATGGTCGATACGGTTATTGCCGTAGACCTTGACGTTGCGGACACGGACACCGCGTGCGGGGAACACCTCTTTATCGTCGAAGGAGACGACGGAAGCGTCCGAATACTCACTCAGCGATGCCTCGCCGATCATGGCACTGTCCTTTTCGTAAGCGATTCCGGATGCACGGAACATGGGATAACTGAACGCGATGAACGCGCAGGAGGGAAGCGTCAAAAACAGTGTGATATAACCGATATTGACTGCCTCATAGAGACTGCCGGTCAGAATGAACTTTGCGGCAAAGAATGCAAGCATCAGTACACAGGACACGGGAAGGACCGTGCGCAGGATGCGGTGTGTACGGGGGTATGTACCGACACGGAGGAAGAAGCCTTCCACAAATGCGGTACGCTTGATACGGAACATGGAGGGATCGTCGGAGATGTACTCTGCGAACATCTTGCGCTCCGCATCGCCGTCCTTGGGGGAAATGGCGTCTACGGCATATTTCAGCTTCTTGGATGATACGATCTTGAAGCTCATGATCTCGCGTCGCAGGTTCATGAACTCATAGCACACCTCAAAGAGTGCCGCAAGCGCAACGGGGAAGTTGTAAAGTCTCAGTCCGTGCATGGGACACATCGATGCGATGATGACCGTATAGATCGCGGATATGATGAACATACAGCCGAGAATGCTCTCGGGAACGACTCTGCCGCGCAGGATCGCACGCAGACCGATCATGATGCTGTCATATGCCATGGCGCAGGCCAAAAGCACGAGCTGAAAATCAAAGAGCGTATATACAAGGGGATATTTTGCGCGGTCAAAGATCGCGGGCATGGTGATATGGAGCAGATCGCTGTTCTCAAAGAAGAACAGAAGAACGAAGAAGATCACCGTGCCGAGGAAGCGGAACAGCAGTGTGCTGTACTTTTTCTTATACTCGGCAAAAAGCTCCTTGTTCTGTGCAGCGGATACGTATTCCGCATGCAGATTCTGTATGGTATCGTGGTGATCGCCGATGTGCATCTCGTTGTAATGGTCGCTTCCGCGGTCACCCAGCGCCTTTTTGTATTTCTTTGCTTTGTCACGTCCGACCGCATTTTCCAGCTGATCCTCCATGCCGAAGGCGATCATCAGATCAAGGTCGGTCTGGTCAAATTCCGGCCCGTCATCCGTATCCTCGGAGGTCACGCCCTCTGCTGCTTCTGCTGCATGGTCTGCGGTGCCTTCCTCTGCTGTGCGCAGGAGTGCATCCATTTCATCAGCGATCGATGCAAAATCATCGTCTTCATCCAAAAGCGCGCGCAGCTCCTCGTCGACGGACGGAGCAGCCTCTTCGTTTTCAGCTGAAGCGTCGGATTTCTCGGCGTTTTCCTTTTCGATGGCTGCGATCATTGCTGTCAGCTCGTCATCGGAGATCGCGGATGCGGTATTGCTGTCCGCACTGCCCAAGAGATCGTCAAATGCACTGCCGACCATTGCATCAATATCAGAGACAGTATTTGTTCCCGCAGCATCTGCACAGGGGGGCTCTTCATCCGGAAGTGCTTCATCCAAAACGGAGAGAAGCACATCGTCGGTGTCCTTGATGAGGTCCATCAGATCGCTGCTTTCCATTTCCATGATGTCGCTGTCCAAAACCGATTCCTCGATGAGCTCCTCTGCGGTCTCTTCAATGATCATGTCCTCCTCGGCGTCACCGAGAACTGCGTCGAGCAAAGAGTCCTCTGCATCCTCTGTCGTACCCTCGGATACCTCGGAGATCACATCGGAGAGGGCTTCGTCGGCAAGAAGTGCATTCAGGATGGAGTCGTCCTCTTCGCTCAAGGGAAGCGCTTCCTCCTCATCGATTACGGGATCATCCTCTTCGGAGAATGCATCGGGGAGCATGGAGAGCAATGCATCCATGTCGTCTGTTTCCGTATCGGAGAGCTCCTGTATAGGCTCTTCCACTGCCAGATCCTCTGTTTCTTCAAAGAAGGGAATCTCCTCCTCAGACAGAGGCTTATCAAGGTCGATGGGGAATATATGCGGCGCGGATTCGTTTTTGGCAGGTGCTGTATCGCGTTCGGTATTGATGTCGTCTGCTTCCTCTACGATCGGATTCCGCGGGATCTGCTTGAGATATGTACGCAGAAGTGCCTCCAGCTCGTCGTCTGTAATGTCGGTATCGTCGACGTGTGCGGCGAGCTCGTCCGCGATCTGCTTCTTTTTCAGATATTCGCTTTTCTTCATGACACGGAAGGTGTAGCGCTTTGTAAGCGCGGCGTTTTGATCTGCCTTTTCCGCGGCGAGCATATCCTTATCCGAGGCGTTTTGCAACAGACTGTTTTTCAGCTGCTCTAACAGCGAATCTGCTGTGCTGCTGTGATTGGTTTTTTGATCCATATCGACGGTCAGTCCTTTCTGCAACAGATGTTTTTATTTTTTCATTTGAGCACGTTTTGCTTCATTGATGATGACGGCGGATGCGGTGGAAACGTTGAGTGAATTGACGTGTCCGTACATGGGGATGGAAACGACAAAATCACAGCGCTCCCGCACGATACGGGATACTCCTTCACCCTCGGATCCGAAGACGAGCGCGCAGGGGCCTCTGTAATCGAGATCATAGTAGGGAGTGCCGTCTGCCTCCGCAGCGTAGGTCCATATACCGCGCTTCTTGAGATCCTCGATGGTCTGTGCCAGGTTTGTGACCTTGGCGATCGCCATATGCTCGACCGCACCTGCAGATGCTTTGATCACGGCAGCCGATACACCGACGGCGTGCCGCTTGGGGATGATGACACCGTGTGCTCCGGCGCCCTCCGCACAGCGGATCATGGCACCGAGATTGTTGGGGTCATTGATTCCGTCGGCGATAACGATGAGCGGCATCTCTCCGCGCTCCTCTGCAATTGCTAAAATATCCTCAATGCTGCAATACTCCTTCTGGGCTGCCATGGCGACGATGCCTTGATGCGGCAAGCCGAGCGCGTAAGCATCGAGCTTCTGCTTTTCTACCTCCAGAACGGGAATCCGTCTCTCGATCGCCTGAGCGACAAGAAGCGTGATGGAGCCTTCTCTGTCACCGCGGCGGACAAAGATCTTGTCGACGGCTCTTCCGGTTTTCAAAAGCTCCCGTACAGCATTTCTGCCGACGATGACTCCGCTGTTTTCCTCCGCGGGATCGGCGGAGCCGAACCCGTCAACCGGATCTGCGCGGTATTCCTTTACAGACGATGCATTGCCCGCATATCCCTGTTTTCCTTTTTGACCGGGGCGGCGATGCTCGTTCCTTGAATTTCGTTTATATTGCTCATTTTTCATGCAGGGGAGAACCTCACATTTTCTGTTCTGTACCATATATTATAACACATCTTTTTTTGTTTGTATAGATTGTTTTTCAAATATTTTGCGGATATTTTTGGATTTTTGCAAAAAAATATCGAAATAATGACGAAAAGGACGATATTCGAGGGGATATGTGTGTGAAAATTTATACATTCGGACAAAAAATGTCCACCTGCCTGTACGGGACAGACGGGTGGACACCGTATCATCATAAAAACATTTTGAGAATGCTGAGCATTGCCTGATTGTCATCGGAGAGAGGCAGCTTCTCGGCAAGAGAAACGGCGATCTCGCGGGCATTCAGCTTGTCGGTTGCGGAAAGCAGCATGACAAGGGAGGTGCAATCCTCAGCGTCCGATGCGTAAAAGAAGGGGGTGACGCCTCTGCCGTCGCACTTGGAGGGGTTGGCACCTGCCTCCAGAAGCATTGCCGTAACAGCGGGACGCTTATGCTGACAGGCATAGGACAAAAGCGGAACGCGGCTTGTTTTTCCCTCTGATGCATCGGGATAATAATTCTTGGACAAAAGAAGTGCTATAGCATCGTCATTGCCCTGCCGAATATGATGGAAGCCGAGGTGGTAATACATCGGATGACGCAAAAATTCCAGAAGCTGACGCGGATGCTCATAAAAGCAGAACAGCGTTTCGATAATGCCTCTATCAGCACACAGCATGGCATATTGGAACAGATTGAAGACGGTCGGATGGATAGAATCCTCCACTCCCGGCAATCGGATGCTCTTGAATTTTTCTTCCTGCTGCAAGGTCGGCGAAAATCGCAGAAGCAGCTGCGGCATCAGCGTGAACAGCCGTGAGAGCAGGAGATGGTTTCCTCCCCGGACGATGGCCGCAAGGAGCGTTGTAAGCGGATCGGGACCGGGCATCTGCGTACCGTTCAGAAGCTTTTCGCTGTAATGAGAGACAAAGTCGATGGCGCAATGCCAAGGAGCGGGTCTTTCGTCCCACTCCGAAAGGACCATGCAGTCGGCGATCGTTGTGCCGGTGACATCGGGCAAAAAATAATCGTCGAAGGTCAGTGTCATCTCATCCGGGTCGACGAGGGTACCGTACGTCATAGGATCGAAGCGGAAGGGCGTTTCGTGCTCAAGGAAGATGGGCTTGCCCGCAGTTCCGATCTGCGCACGTGCATCCTGATACAGCTGCCGGGATCCGACAACGAGAAACTGTCCCGCAAACGGATCAAAATAGACAGCAGCAGCCTCTTGCTCTGTATCGCATCTCAGAACGGGCAGAATCTTACTGTAATAGATATCCGCAAAGGAGACGGGCGGTACCCGCAGCATAGCACCGTCACGGCAGGCTTCATCTGCAATAGAAAATGGGAATGTCAGGATCTTGCCGTCCGCACGGTAAAGATACCCGATCTTCGGTGAGATCAGACGATATCTTGCGGCGGGGTACCGTCGGAGCGGATCCCTTCTGTAACGGACATAGGATTTCAATGGATCGGTATCCTTTCTGCTTTTCAGATCAGGGTGACGCGGCTCATACGCATATCGACTCTCGGACGGTCTCTGCCGTCGGTGGAGACAGATGCGATACGGTCAACCACGTCCATTCCTTCCGTGACTGTGCCGAATGCGGCATACTGTCCGTCAAGGAAGGCGGCATCGGCATGGCAAATAAAGAATTGAGAGGATGCGGAATTGAAATTCTGTGCACGTGCCATGGAGATAACACCGCGCTTATGGGAAATGGGGTTCTTGACGCCGTTTGCGGCAAATTCGCCCTTGATGTTTTCCTTTGCACCGCCCATGCCTGTGCCTGTGGGGTCACCACCCTGGATCATGAAGCCTGCAATGACGCGGTGAAAGATCAGACCGTCATAAAAGCCCTCGGAAACCAGCTTTTCAAAGTTTGCGCATGTGATGGGGGCAGCGCTCGGATCGAGCTCGATCTTGATGATGCCGCCGTCTGCCATTTCGATTTGTACCATAATTGATAACTCCTTTTCTTTTTTTGATTGCTGCGGCTATCCGTACGGTACGGGGACACATACGGACGCCGATTGTTTTGTAATTTGCTTTTTGTGTGATCAGTTTTGCCTGCGTACGCTCTTGTATTCGTCATAGGGCTGATAATAGGGGCAGGTCTTATATGTGCCGGAAATATAGCGTGCGTACTCGTCTTCATCCAGCGAGACCGTACAGATGACCTCTCCCGCATCCTCATCGTATTCATAGTGAACACAGATATCGCAGCAGGCAAGGATCCGTTCTTTCTTTTGACTTTTCTTCATAAAAACCTCATGATGCCGCAATTTCAGGCGGCGGGAATACGGAAAACGAATGCGCTTTTGCTTTTTCCGTAGCCGACGGGGTCGGTCAGAATGGCAAGGTCGACGGCATCGATGTAGCCGTCACCGTTCAGATCCGCCTCTTTGTACTGTGCCGTCTCTCTCTTTTCGCGGAAGGTACCGGACGAAAGCAGAAGCGCAGTGTCAGCCTCGGTGATCTTACCGTCGATATTGAGATCTCCGCCGACCAATGGGTACACCGCCGGAGTGGACACCTCGGTGAGATCGATATCGCCGCCTACAACAAGCGAGGTAAGTGTACAGGAGAAGCGGTTGCTTTGCTCGATGAGGAGCTCATACTGTCCCGGACGGATACCGGAGATCGAAAACGGGAGCTCTGTCCAAAGGAAGGTGTCCGTCGCTGCAAGGGAGAGGGTACGGACAACAGCACCGTTTCGCAGAAGCGTGATCCTTGCGCCCGTGTTGCCGAAATATCCTGCAATTTTTCCGGACAAGGTATAGGAGAGGAGATTGTCAAGGGGGATCTTCTTTTGGAGCTGATTGCTGTCAGAGGGGGAGGAACGGACGGAGCAGACTGCATACAGCGAGGATGCTCCGCCGATGCCTGCTTCGGCTATGACGGTCGATCCGCAGAGATAACCGCCCTCCGTATGCGTATAGAGAACCTGTGTGACACCGGAGGCAATGTGATACGCCATGAGTGTATCGGCGGTGTTGTAGATCAGCGTACTGCCGTACAGGCTCAGTCCCGTGTAGAGATTGAGATAGGTTCCCTGCGATGTCGTCCATTTCATATCCGTTTCCAGGATAGAACGGACCTCTCCGCGACTGAAATCGACAGCAGAGAGCATCCCCGTTTGATTGCTGATATAATACCAGGAGCCGTTATGAAAAACGAAGGGGGTATGTACATTCGGGAAAAGGGAATTGTCGTAGCGTGTGTCGGTACATTGGATTTGACGGAAGGTCGTATAGGTCGCTCTTCCGGATGCCGCCATTGCACTGTCGCTTCGCAAAAAGTAATCGTGCTGCACCTGACCGTGCTGATTGGGGATCGGATCATCCCATGTGATATCGACATGATACCAATGACCGTCAAGCTTGACCAGATTCCATGTATGATTCAGCGAAATGCTTGTCGCACGCTCGCAGGGGATGCCAAGCTGTCGAAGCAATGCCTGAAGGAGCATGGTATAGCCCTGACAGACACCGCGGCCTGTGGTAATGAAGGTATAGACATCAAAATTCTTCGAGGACTCATCGTAGATATATTCCAGTGCCAGGGTATCGTGCAGATACAGGACCCGCTCCATTTCCGACCAGGATAAATCGATGCCCGAGAGCAGTCTCTCAATCTCCGCCTCATAGACTGCCTGCGCCTGAAGAAGTGCGGCACCGCGCATGGTATAGGTCGGCGTGATATAGAGGATCTCGCCTGTGGCCTGATTGTAGGTATAATTGAACTGGTTACCCACATAGAAGAATTCTGCCTGCTTCGCTGCTTCTGTATATACAAGGATCAGCTCCTCATAATCGAGGGCATACGCGGAAAGGTTGATGCGATCGGACAGGGTCAGAAGACCGTTGTAGATCTGCTGATACGCGTCTAAGAGCAAAGGATCGTCTGTGCCGGCTGCGGTCATGGTATCCCGTATCTCACCGACGGCAGAGGCGGTCGTTTTCATGCCTGCCATTTGATAAAGAAGGACTGCAAGCTCCCATCGGCCTGCCGCCTTGGTCGGATAGATGCACATACGGTCATCTGCGATCAGGAGTCGGTTGGCAAATGCAAAACGGACACCGTCCACCGCCCAGTCACTGATCTCGGCAGCATCGGATACGGAGTGGATGGGTGCATCCTCCCATGGATTGGTAAGATAACCGTACTTTTCCGTAAAGCGCTTGATGAGCAGATACATCTGCTCGTGGGTAATGTTATCATTGGGACCGAAGCAGCCGTTATTATAGCCGTAAAACATCTCGTTTTCAACGGCCCACGCAACGTAGGGGGTGAACCATTCATCCTTGCCGACGTCAGCAAAGTCGGGGATCTGCGGCGGGGAGGCAAGCGTCTTCTCCTCATCCCCCGCAAGACGGCAGAGGACCGTTGCAAAGGTCGCGCGTGTCATGGAGGCGTTTGGCGAAAAGGTCGTTTGCGAGGAGCCGATAAAGAGCTTGCTTTTGCAGACATAGGCGATTGCATCGTAATAGGAAACGCTGCTGTCGATGTCTGTGAACGGATTTTTCCAAGGGGTATTTATGACAAGAGGAGTATCGGTGAATGTACCGTTGATCGCTGTGTCGGAGATGACGGTGGGAGCAGCAACGGTATCGCCGCCGTTGAGACTGCCGTAGGTGGCATAGCTGTCGGCGGTACAAAGCAGGATCTTTGCGCTTTGATGATAAGAGCGCTGCTCTGCATAGGTCAAAAGACGCAGCGTATCCTCCTTCAGCTCGCTGCCGCTCCGCTGCAGGAAGGTCAGACGGCAGACGGGCGTATCATCGGCAAAGGTCTGCGGGTTCTTTGCGGTTGGATACAGGAAAAGATAGCCGACGGATCCGTCGGGAGAGGTGCAGACGGCAGATCTGCACACATCGGCGGTAAAGCCGTTTTCCATAACAGCAATATCTCGCGCTGTCATCTCGGTCGGCTCGGTCGGCAATCCGTTCGGATACTGAAAATCCAACGGCAGCCAAACGCCGTTCTGATCCGCGGACAATGCAAAAAGCACCTCGCGGTCATACGCCAGCGCAATGCATTGTGTACGCTGAAGATTCTCGCCGCGCAGCAGAATGACAGCCTCCAGATAACCGTTTTCCGAAGCTTGGATGTCGATTTGGACAGAGGGTGCTGCATCCGATGCGGACGCGGTCATACAGAGCATGGCGGTACAGAGGAGGATGCCTGCGAGGAGGCCTATCAGGATATGGATACGGTTCCTTTTGGGGGAGAGGGGCCGTTGACACATAACTGTCATACGTTCTCCTTTCTTCGGTACTGCAGTCAGTCAAAAAAGCCTGCGGGATTGTTTTTGGTGTCGAAAATGTGGTTATACGCAAACATACGCCATGCGGAAAGCAAGGGATGGGTCTGCTCCAGAGTATGGAGATCGTCGACGCTGTAGAGCGTATCGGAGACACCGTCCAGGATTGTTTTTGCGGTTACGACGGGCAGCTCCCTCTGCATCTGCATCAAAAATGACTGGTAGCCTGTCAGCGGAAGCTCGGCTGCATAGGTGAGCATGGTGGAGAGATAGCTTACGCTGATATTCTCGGTGGAGAACTGTGCTGCGATGTCTTCCTCGTCGATATCGTAGTTTGCCCAGAGAACGTAGGGGGTGATATAACGGTTTGCAGCATCCAGTGCGGAAACGGAGGAATCAACACCGCCGTTTTTCATCAGTGTAGAAACGACGTTGTCATTGGGCTGATGGTCACCGAACATGACGATGACTGTTTTTTCATCCACCGCCGCAAAATACTCGACAAACGAGGCAAAGGCATCGTCTGTTGCTCTGATGAGAGAAAGATATGCGGATATACGTGCGTATGTTTCAATGCCGTTTACCGTGATATTTGGCTTGAAGTTGGAATACTCCTTATCGTAGGAGCCGTGATTTTGCATGGTGACAGCGAAGGTGAAGAGCGGTGTACCTGCCTCCTTGCTCTCATACTGCTCGATGATATGATCAAACAGACACGCATCGGAAACGTAGCCGCGCAGAAGATCGGAGCTGTAAAGCGGATAGAAGTCGCCGAGGAATGCAGAGGTATCGAAGGAAAACATGGGATAGACGGTATTGCGGTTCCAGCCCGTTGCACCGTACGGATGTGCGGCATGGGTGATATAGCCCAGCGATTTCAGGTGCGACGCGAGGTTGGGCGTTGTATTGTGCAGATGCTGCTGATAAGGAATGGAGCCCATCGGCAAAAATGCCATGGAGCCGCCGGTCAAAAATTCAAATTCCGAATTTGCGGTGTTTCCTCCCTTGATGGAGACATGCAGATTTCCCTTGACGGTATTCTCTGTCAGCGAATCGATGAAGGGGGTGACGGGGATGTTTGTTTCGTAATCGCACAGCGCGCGCAGATCGGAAAACGCCTCATTCATGATGACGATGATATTCGGAAGAACATCGGTCTTGCGTTCTGCCTGCTCTGCCTGTGCAAGCGCGGCATCCTTTTCCTGCTTTGCCTGCGCGGCGTATGCCGCAGCCTGCTCTGCAAGCCGATCGGAATCGTATCCGTCGGGCTTGTCCACATTCAGATAATGCAGACAGGACAGGAACGAAACGGCAGCTCCGTTGCGTTCATAATAAACGGTCGGGGTGAAAAGATAGCGGTAACCGCCGTATTTGGAGAAGACGGTATCCGTTTGCAGAAAGAGCACAAACATGGCAAGTCCGACACCGATCACACCCGCAAGGGACCAGTGCAGGACGCGGAAGGGGATGTGATGCGGGAGGCGCAGACGGAATCCGATCACGATGATGCACAAAAATGCAAGCTGTGCCATCAAAAAGGTATGGGTCAGCTCAAAACGGTAGTCGGATGCAACGGAAAGCGCAGTCCTTGTGGAATAGAGGTCCCATGGGAGAACGGGCAGGGAGCGGTATTGCCATGCGACACAGTTGACCGTTCCGAAAAGCCATGCGACCACCGTCGATACGAGCACGCAAAGCTCGGAATGACGGCGGAACAGGAACAGAAGAAACAGAAATGCAAGATAATAAAGAATCACGTTGAGCTGCAGCATTCCGGGAAAGATTTCACGTGTCCGTGGTATCAGAAGCTCAACAAGCGACAGATGTGCGGCAGGGACGGCTGCAAGAAACAGATAAGATAAGACCTTTGCGGGGAGAGCCTGTGTGATACGGTGCGGCAAAAGGAATGCTGCCCACAGCAGCACGAGCATGAGCAGATTCCATGCGGGATGATAATATCCTTCATTGGGATTTTCCGAGGATGCAAGTGCACTGATGTCCTGATTGAAACGGAAAAACAGAATGGTGACGATCAGGGGCACGATCAGCCGGATCGTGATCCATGCGTACCTTTTGAGAGACTGCGGGATGGCAAATTTCATTTGAAAAACGCTCCTTTTGCGTTTGGATCGATGGGTTTGCGGCTTTTCTTACTATAACATAATAAGTATAAACGTATTTCGCTCCGTTGTCAAGTACCGCGAAAAAATTCACAATTTGGTCCCGATAAGTTTTTATAATTATTTTTCAAAATGTATTGACAAACGTGTTTTTTCATGATATAATACCCTTGTTAATCCAAAGACAGCAGGTTATGGTAAAAGAAACGCGAAGCGGTTCTGTCCTGCCGAGGAAAGACATGAAATCAAAATAGCGCCGGGCGATTGCTGTGCGCGTTTGTTTGTTGTCTTTATCGGTAAGCGGAGACCGATGAAGACTTTTTCTTTTTCATGCGAACTGTTTGGAATATCAATTTCCGTGTTTGAAATATTACAGGAGGTGAATACTGTGCCCAGCGCAAAGATTCTCGAATCGAAGAAGCAGGTTGTTGCAGAGCTGACCGAAAAGCTGCAGAATGCCGTTTCCGGTGTCATCGTAACATACAGCGGTATTACCGTTGAGAACGATACCAAGATGCGTGCGGAGCTCCGCAAGGCAGGTGTTGAGTATTCGGTTATCAAGAACACCATGACAAAGCGTGCTTGCGAAAATGTCGGCTACGGCGAACTCGCAAATGTACTCGAAGGCATGACTGCAATCGCGATCTCCAATGATGATGCAGTTGCTCCCGCAAAGATCCTGAAGTCTTATGCAGATAAGATCGATTCCTTTGAACTGAAGGCAGGCTTCGTTGAGGGCAAGATTCTCGACAAGGCAGGCGTTCTTGAGCTCGCTGAGATTCCTTCCAAGGAGATCCTCATCGGCAAATTGCTTGGCAGCATCCAGTCCCCGCTTTACGGTCTGGCATATGCTCTTCAGGCAATCATCGACAAGCAGGGTGAAGGCGAAGCACCCGCAGCAGCAGAAGAAGCACCCGCTGCAGAATAATGATCCGACCGGAGGATGCGGCAGACGGATCGCCGCATAATGACATCACTCCGAAAAAAACAAAAAATAATGATGATTATCAGGAGGTTATGAAAAATGGCTACCGAAAAGACCACTCAGATTTTAGAAGAAATTAAGGCTCTTACCATTCTTGAGCTCGCAGATCTCGTTAAGGCACTCGAAGAGGAATTTGGCGTTTCCGCTGCTCCCGTAGCAGTTGCAGCAGCAGGCGCTGCACCCGCAGCAGCTGCAGCTGAGGAGAAGACTGAATTTGACGTTATCCTCAAGTCCGCAGGCGCAGCTAAGCTCAACGTTATCAAGGTCGTTCGTGAGGTTACCGGTCTCGGTCTGAAGGACGCAAAGGATCTCGTTGAAAGCGCTCCCAAGGCAATCAAGGAAGGCATTGCAAAGGCTGATGCAGACGCTCTCGCAGCTAAGCTCACCGAGGCAGGCGCAGAAGTCGAAGTTAAGTAATTTCGATCACACGGAAAAAAGGACCGTACAGACAGATGTCTGTACGGTTTTTGTTTTGTTTATGTGTAATATCAAAGAGAAAAATTCTGCGGCAGGATCACCTGCCGCAGAATGCTTTTTGCAGACCATCTGCGGAGATGCGTTGGACAGGATCAAAGATCGGTGTCCTCTGCGG
>JAFQMO010000077.1 GCA_017414385.1 Clostridia bacterium | reverse complement strand
TCCCCAATGACCGTCTGAAGGAAGCTTCCGAGACGAAGCTGACATTGATGAACGCATTCTCCATCGCAGATGATGTTCTTCGCCGCGGTGTACAGAGTATTTCCGATCTGATCAATGTTCCCGGTATGATCAACCTCGACTTTGCGGACGTTACAAACGTTATGGCAGGTGCAGGTCTCGCTCATATGGGTACAGGTCAGGCAACCGGTAAGGATAAAGCAGAAAAGGCTGCGCAGATGGCAATCACCTCTCCCCTTCTGGAGACCTCCATTTCCGGCGCAAAGGGTCTGCTTGTCAATATCACAGGTTCTCCCGATATCGGCTTGGATGAAGCATATACCGCCTCCAACCTCATCACCGAGCAGGCGGATCCCGAAGCAAACATCATTTGGGGTGTTGCATTCGACAGCTCGCTTGAGGACGAGATCCACGTTACCGTTATCGCAACCGGTCTGGATGCAGATAAGAAGCTCAAGAAGTTGACTCCTGAAGAGCTTGCAGAAGAGGAAGCACGCATCGCAGCGGAAGAAAAGGCAAAGGAAGAGGCTGCACGTGCTGCGGCAGAAGCACAGGCAAAGGCTGAAGCCGAGGCAAAGGCACAGGCAGAAGAGGCTGCACGCAATGCACCTCCGGATCCTATTTCTGACGGTCTGATTTCCGACAGCGATTTCGATGACATCATGAAGATCCTCAGAAAAACCAGAAGAGGCAACTGATCTAATCCATAAAAATCAAAACGTCTGTACATTTTGTACAGACGTTTTTTTGTTGTCTTTACCTCAGAGATACATAGAAAGCAATACACACAAACGGTCCAACGTCGCTTGCGCATGCAGATCTCCCTGCACAAACGTTTTTTCCTCATACTGTATTTGCTCAAAAACGGAAGTCAACTCGGCAATATCGGAAATAAGGTTGCGCTTTTGTACCTTTTCGGAAATCTGTCTTGGTGTGTCATCCATCCGGACACTGCAGTTTTTATGTCGAAGCTGTACTGCAACAACTGCGTAAGCAAATCCAATTTTTTTCTCGATCGTCTCATAGGTTTCAAGCTGATTGAGAAACACTTTATAGTCAGAAATATCCTTCGCATCCATACGACCGTCATTGCGTGCACCACGCGTTTCCTCGACGGTATCTACAAAATTCAGATAATCGCGCTGTATCAAACGTCTCCTTTTTCTGAACTGCGGCCGCTTGAACAAAAATGCAAAGAAACGTTTGAACGCATCAAGCATCCTTTTTGCCCATGCACGCATCGCAGGAATCATAAGGATCAAAGCACCGAGAATTCCAATCAAAAATATGATACAGAAGAGAACCATCCAAATGTCTGTCTGAGAGGAGGACATCTGCAATACACTTCCGGCAATATTTTCATCAAGGACCCCCCGGACCTCTTCGACGCCACTGTACGATTTTTTTGCCACCGCCCGGGCAACAAAAAATTTCAGGATCGCAGCAAGCATCGAGACAATTGCCGTGATCAGTGACATTACTGCAATGGAGACAATGATGATCGCAGCAATGGCAATCAGTACCACGCGAACGCTATACCCCTTTGCGCTGTCATTGATACCGCGTGCTACCTTACCGCCGTACGGCTTTGTAATGTACTCCTGATTCAGCAAAAGCATAAAACAGCCCATCATGATCAGCAGACATAACGTATTCATCGTGCTGAATACAAAAGAGATCTTTCCAAGCCGGTATACGAGTGTTATGATAAAATTGATAAAGCAGACAACGCCGGAAAAATACACCTGACGCAAGGAGACCAATACCGCATGCGGCACAAAATACAGATATCCGCCGATCTCCGTCATCGCGGCACATCCCCCCGCAATCAGGACAGGAATCAATGACTGTCTTACCGTCTGCTCCGAAAAGGTCTGCACCATTGCAGCCCCCACAGCATACATGAAAAAAAACACACCGACAGCCAAAACATGAACCAAAACGGCCTCACTTGCCTGATAGTGCTTTCCGCTGCTTTCTGCGTCAAACACCTCATCCCGATTTTTCTCAACACGAAGGATACGCATACCGATCCACTGCACACCGTAGCCCAAAAGGCCAAAGATAAAATTGAAAGCAAACAGCAGAGCATGAATCCACTGCGGTTCAAAATACCGCACCGTCAAGATAACAGGAAACGGCACATACAGAAGCAAGTGGCAAACCACGGCACCTGCCTGATATAAAAAACGATAATTGGTATTGCTTGTGGACGGATCTCTGACGATGCGTTTTTCGAGTTTTGTTCTCATATCCGTCCTCCTTATTTGTACTGCATATCCGACAAGGAACCAACAGCAAAATAGATCTCAATATCCTCGGGAATCCGCATCGCATTGCGATTTGCTGAGGTGATATAATAGATCACACGGATGCCGCGTTCCTCCATTGCACGGTGGAAATTGATCATACGTTCACAAAAATATGCCGAAATCACGATCAGACTTGCCGCTCCGGAATGATCGGCCGCCATCGTATACAGCTCGGGATGATCAAGGATATGGTCAAGCATCTTCTCTGCCGGCACAGAAATCTCCATTGGAATTCCTGCAAGCATCCGCAGTGCGTCAATTGCCTCCATTCTGCCCTCATAGCTGCGGGTAATAACGATCTTTTCCCCGATTTCGCTATCACCGTCGATACAGTTGACCGAGTCGGGATCGTCCACCTGCATCGAGTGAAGATTCGTATTCATAATCACTCTTGTCGGGACATGATCATCAGCCGCGCGGTCAAGCAAGGTCGCTGCAACACTGATGCACCGCTCAATATCATACGGTGCACTCGGGACCTCCGGATGTGTTTCCATATCCCGTGACTGCATATTGATCACAATATTGAATAAAAAACGGCGGAAATGCTCCTCAATATTCACCATCAGATGCTGATGGACTGCTGTTGATTTCCAATTGATCGCCCGCATCGCATCCCCTGCACGGTACTCCCGTGTTCCGGCCTTCATCAAAGGATCTGTCAGGAGACTGTGATTGGATATGGCATCCCCCGTCAATCCGTCAACCGAAACGAAGGACGATGTAAGATCGATCGGTTTCGGCAAAACGACCAGCTTACATGTGGAAAAGGATGGAAGCGATGATGCAGGAATCGAATGACTATTTGTTCCAAAAAGGTTATTGACAACAAGAACAACATCACCCAGCCGATAAACGCCTCTTTTTTTACACGTCACACGCCATCGGCGGCTGATTTTTTTATAGCTCTGCATGACATAGATCGACTGTACCTGAGACTCATATGTATCCGTTATCCCATTTTTTTCATCAGGATCGATAAAATGGAAATACAGTCCCTTCGGAAGATCTGCATTGACCTTCAAAAACGGAAGGGGCAGAAGCTTGTCGTTGGTCAACTCGTCATACAAATAAATATCTTCATCCTCAAACGCCTCATCTGTGTTGGTATGAATGGCGTAGGTTAGTTTTTCCTGTGTGTGCTTTTCGTACAGTCTGGTTTGAAACAGATATACAAATACCACGCCCAGAAGGATCGCAGCATACAGATATGTCATCGCTTTATTCCCTTGTCTTTGTCATTACTGAATGGGTGCAGGAATGGTAGAAAGCAGATAATCGATAATGTTTTCCGTCGACTGCGAAAGACGCAGTGAGCTTTGCGAACGAGAGATCACGCGATGCGCAAGTGTGGGGATCGCAACCGCTTTAATATCATCGGGGAGAACATAATCGCGACCGTTGATTGCCGCATACGCTTGGGCAACATGTGCAAGTGCAAGTGATCCGCGGGGACTGATGCCCAAACGCAGACGATCCGATTGGCGTGTTGCATCGGCGATCTTGACGATGTAATCCTTAACAGCATCGGAAAGATGGACCTCTCTCACCGCATGCTGTGCCGCGAGCACATCCTCGGCAGTACAAACGGGGGCAAGCTCCGCAAGCGGTGTCTTGACAATATGTGTATCAAGGATCGCCTTTTCCTCTGCCGCAGCGGGATAGCCGAGACTCATACGCATAAGGAAACGGTCGACCTGTGCCTCAGGCAGCGGAAAGGTACCTTGTGATTCGATCGGATTTTGTGTCGCAATGATAAAGAATGGCTTTGGAAGAACAAAGGTCTTACCGTCGATGGTCGTCTGTCCCTCCTCCATACACTCAAGCAATGCCGACTGTGTACGGGGCGTGGTCCTGTTGATCTCATCACAGATGATAACATTTGCAAACAACGGTCCCGGACGGAAAACAAACGCATTTTCTTTCTGGTTGTAATAGTGAATACCGGTAATATCGGAAGGAAGAAGATCGGGGGTAAACTGAATTCTGCGAAAGGCATCTCCATCGGAGGAAATGCTCGCTGCAAGCGCTTTTGCCAAGGAGGTTTTTCCCGTTCCCGGAATATCGTCCAACAACACGTGACCACCGCAAAGCAGTGCACACAGAATCAGATTGATCTTTTCTTTTTTTCCATAGATCACACGGGAAATATTCCCGTTGATCCTATCGGCAATTGATTTCACCAGCTCTGCATTCATAATACAAGTCCCTTCTATTTCTTTTCTGTTCACTCGTTTGTGTTTGTTTCTTCACCGCAAATGGTCAAAAGACGCGCGTGACCGTTGCATCCGGCCCCGCTGACATACTGAACGACACCGTTCTCAAAAGTATCCGTATGAGAAAAATGCACGTGACCTGCCATGACAGCGACAAGACGCGTTGTTTTTTTCTGCAGAAGTGTCTGATACCGTACCACACGAGGATCGTCCGAATTTGCTCCGCCAAAACGGAAGTAGGTATCCCCTCCCCCCCAAAACGCATCGATACCTTTGATCAGTGACGGTGTTTGGAGCGGGATATGGTGAACAAGGATCACAGGCTTATCACCATTCAATACGGCTTCCAATGCATCCATCGTCGCATCCTCTACCATATGCTCCGCATTATTGATACCGACCAGCCGAAGCTCACCGAGCTCCAGAATCTGCAGCTTAGGGTCATCAGCAAACGCAGAAAACAAGAAACCGTCATCTCCTGTTTCATGATTTCCGGGTACATACAAGCGTACACCCGTCTGATCCTCCAAAAATGTCTTCATATATTCCACAATTCCGGGAGAAAGAAAATCAACAATATCACCGGGGAAAACATACACATCCACGCTGTTTTTCCGTCCATATGCTACAAGCTGTAAAAATAATTCCTCCAAGGTCATACCAAAATCCGCATCTGTCCACGATTCACGGGAAGCTTTGGCCTCTGAGCGTACCTCATCGCTATCAAGAGGAGAGTCAGGACACATATGTGTATCGGATATCTGAAGAAGCCGATATGTATGCTGCAATTCAGGAATCACCAATCTTTCGTTTACAATCCTCAAATCCATTGCCGTATCTCCTTGTCTACATTGATTTTCGATCATTATTTTTTTAATTATAGCACAGACATTCGATAATTGTCAATAGCAACCTTTTCTTTTTCATAAACAACCGAATCCGTAATATAATGGAAGAAAGAATAGCTTTACCCATCACCCAAATCGACCAACCCAACAGAAAGGACCTGCAATGACACGATTTCAGCGGTTTTTATGGAATTCGGCACTCATGACCGTTACTGCACTCGGGACCCGTGCAGTCGGTGTGCTTTTCAATGTATATTTGTCTGCCAAGCTCGGTACCTCGGGACTCGGGCAATTCTCCTTGATCATGTCGGTATATGGATTTGCGGTGACCGTTGCGGTCTCCGGCATTCATCTTGCAATTACACGTACCGTCTCGGAGGCAATGGGACTGCAGGATTCCGCATCGATGCGATGCGCACTCAAAACAGGTCTGCTTTACAGCCTTTGCTTCGGCTTGGGGGCAGCCGCATTGCTTTGGATCGCTGCCTCACCGATCGCCGTTTCTTGGCTGAAGGATACACAAGCATCGGCACCACTCCGTATTCTGTCGCTGTCACTACCGCTTCTGTCTGTTTCCACCTGTCTCAACGGCTATTTTGTTGCGTGCAGAAAAGCATTCCGCGGGGCAGTTGTCAATGTCATCGGGCAAGCAGTCCGAATCGGAGTGACGGTGTTTTTTCTGAATGTTCCATCTGCCGCGCATATGCAATCCTCTGTGTCTGTAATTGCTGCGGCTACATTGATCTCCGAAGCATCGTGTTTTTTGCTTTCTTTGATTCTCTTTTTGCCCGATACCCGCCGTCCCCCTCTTGCGTATACCGACGGTGTAGCACGCATGGCAAGCACATACTGCGGTGCCCGGAGTGTTCTGCGGATCGCATTCCCCATTGCGTTGACAGCATATATCCGTGTTGGACTGCAAACATTGCTTCACCTTCTGATCCCGCTTGGTCTGCAACGTGCCGGTCTGTCAAGCGAAGCTGCCCTTTCCTCATACGGTACCGTCCACGGCATGGCCCTTCCCGTAATCCTGTTTCCCTCAGCGCTCCTTACATCCGTCGCAGGATTGCTCATTCCGGAAATCGCGGAATTCCGTACGCGAAAAGAATGGACATCCGTCAAACGAACCACATCGATCGTGCTGCGTACGACCCTCCTTTTTGCTGTTTTTGTTTCGGGCGTGATCCTCGCCTACGCCAATATACTCGGTACACTTCTCTATCAAAGCACCGAGATATGTGCATATCTGCATGCGCTCGCTGCTCTTGTTCCCGTAATGTATCTTGACACAATGGTCGACGCTGTCCTGAAAGGACTTGATCTGCAGATCGCATCCATGCGTTACAATATCATGGATGCGGCGTTCTGCGTTCTTTGCGCTTATATTCTTCTCCCACATCTTGGAATTCTTGGGTATATCCTTCTTTTGTATGCATCAGAAATCTTCAATCTCGCGCTCAGCATCGGAAAAATGCTATCCGTCACAGGACTTCGCCTCCCCGTTCTGCGGTTATGCGGCGGTCCCGTCATTGCCGTCATCGGTGCATCCGCACTGACAGAGCTTTTCTTTCGTATCATCCCCATTACATTTGATTTTGCCGTAATCGACCTGATTACGCGTATTCTTGTCATGATCATCTTTTACGGAACACTGTTATTTTTGCTTGGCTGTATCGGGAAAAACGATATTCGTGTGTTTTTCAGTCTGCTTCTGGGGAGGAAAGCACCTCCACAAGGAAAGGTCTCGCAACACTCCCACTTGCAAAAACGAAAAAAGTATGGTATAATACCAAGGAAAATTATGTAAAAGGAGAGTTTCCATGTCCACTTCGTTAAAAGATCATCTGGACGAGATCAAGCAGGTCCTTCGCGAGGATTTCGGAGATCATCGTTCAGCCCCCTGGATGGAGCCGCAAAACAAAATGAATCACGGACTTCGTACGGCTGTCATTGCCGAAACGCTCCGCCAAAATATCTGTCCCGACGACAAAAGCGTCGATCCCCACGTTCTGATGGTTGCATCATGGTTTCACGATATCCGTAACGGCCGCTCCGATGACCATGAAAATGAGGGCGCAGATATCATTCCCTCGCTCATCGGTATGTACGGAAGCGAAGAGGAAATCCGCGCAGTCTGTGAG
>JAFQMO010000006.1 GCA_017414385.1 Clostridia bacterium | reverse complement strand
GCTGTACGACGGTATGATAACCGACGATCCGATGGCATGGGAAGAGCGTGACGGTGCACTTTGGCTGGAGGTCGGAGAAGGCATGAGCGAGGATGGTTGGGTAAAGTTGTCCGACGATGACGGATATCTGCTCTTTATGACGACCCGATACGTAAAGGCTGAATAAGTGATATCTTGAAAAATCTTTTCTTAACAACAGGCATTATAATCACCATTGTCGGTGCTGCCGCGTTAGTATTCTCCGCTCTGCAGCGATACGGATATTATCATTTGCTTGACGGTGATACGGATATGTATACCGGACTGCATCGACGAATGATCCTGTTTTTTGTAACCGGAATAATTCTTATGGTGATCGGAATATCGTGCATGATCCTTTGCAGTTCATCATTCGAATTTTTCTCTGCAGGCGGAGTGACCGCAAACGATGCAGAGATTCTATAGGAGGACTATACTATGAGTATTTTTGATTCATTAAAAAATGCGGCTCTCTCCTCGCTGAAGAGAGAGTCGAAAAAAGCAGTCAGCAAAGCAGTGAATACCGCTGTACAAAATATCGGAAAAGGCAGAAACCACATTGAAAAATTCACTTTTGCCGCACTGCCCACAAATGTAGAGGAACTGAAGGCACTTCCCGAGGCAAAGATGGATACCGCATTCAAAACAACTGCTCTGACAATACTTGCACTCAGCAGATACGAAGAAGATCCCGAGGCCACCTTTGCGATGCTTTCTTTTTTGAAGGGACCTGAAGAGTTCAACACGAGTGTAAAGAACTTCCTGAAGGATCGTCTGACAGGTAAGGAATATAAGGTGCGTTCTTTCTTTGAGGGCGCAACACCGGAAAATGATTACACACCGAACAAGCCATATGTCATTTCGGTTATCGAAAATCCTTATTCCTTTGATAATGAAAACTGGGCGACTCTTTATGTATCGAGCGGCGGTGCGGATAATCCCAGAAACATCAAGCTCAGAAAAAAGCCCTCTACCGGAGAGTGGTTCTTAAATGACATCCAGTGTCTTGGCGATATCAGACTGCCGAAGTCCCTGGATAAATGGGCATAATGGACATGGAATTCGATCTGTTTGACAGCGGGTATTTCCGAATTGCCGTACCAAGCGGATGGATGGCATTCTGCGGCATTGACAGTGAATGCAGAACAACGCCGAAGAAGGTACATATCTTCAAGGGAGCAAGCCTTGAAACAGATATTTTCACCCACGCCGGTATTACGATATGCTTCTTCGGAAAGGAAGATAATTATCTTTCTCCTAAGATTTTCTATGACAATATCGTCGACATGGAACCGTTCACCCTCGGCTCGTACACATGGAACGGCTACACCTGCACAAGCTTTGGCTATCCGTACACGATGCTGGAAGCCAAGCATGACGGGTGCGTCTTTCAAGTAATGATCCTCACAAAAAACGGCGAACATGAGATCTCACTTGCGGATGCAGACGTACTGACCATACTGACAAGTCTTACACAAACAGACTGACAAGGACCATGTACGCATCGAGGCATGCACAATCGGCGGAGCAGAGATAGGCAGGATCACAATCCATGTCTGTATACGGAAACGAAAAAACGTGGGGCGATGAAACAGAACGTTTCTTCGCCCCACAAAATCCAAAGGAGAGACCTATGAAACGCATGATCATACAGCTGCTCGGGCTGTTTCTTGCAATGGGACAATTCACCTCATGCAGCGCAGAAAAAGTGCCCGATAAAAGCCAATCCTCTGACAGCAACGAACCCCTATCCTATGAAACCGACCCTATCGTCACATCCCCTGAACAAGCTGCTGCAGAGCATCTTATGCCGGTCAAGTATTTCAGTCAGCGGTGGGAATGGGATAACGAGATCCTCCTGGCAGTGAGTGAGTATTCCTCTGTTACGCTGAATGAAGAAAGCACACAGAGGTATCCTGCATTGGCAGAAGCCTTGGTGCAGACAAAGAACATGGAGGTGCGCGCAATGGAGACCGAGTTTGAGAATCTTCTCTCCACTGCAAAAGTGGAGCTGGCTTCTCTGGGAGCTGACAGCTTTGTTGCCAAATCCTCCACCCGTGACGTTCAGATCCGCCGTGCGGACAGTGTCGCTGTCAGTCTGCTGTCGGATTCCTTCCTGGTGTACGGCAATATCAATGATCGTTATCTGAACGGAACGACCTACGATACAGCAACGGGCGAGACACTGACGATCACCGACATCATCACAGATATGAGCAAAATTCCCGCAATTGTAAAAAAGGAGCTGACCTCCCATACCTGGACCGGTGACTTTTTCAGCGATACCGCGGTGGAAGATTACTTTCGCGATATTCCGGACGACGGTATCGTATGGACGCTCGACTATTACGGAGTCACCTTCTATTTCGGCAACGGCGATCTTGCTGAGATCGGTCGGCATGAATATCTGGCAGCAACGGTGTCCTTTGCGGACTACCCGGGTCTGTTCAACGAAAAATATATGACAGTTCCCGACGCCTACATAGTGGAGCTTCCCATTACGCACCCATTTTACACCGATCTGGACAGTGATGGCACGCCGGAGGCACTTCAGGTAGTTCCCGTCCCCGACGAGGGCGATCTGTGTTACAAAGCCTTTGAAATCCACACCGATACGGATATGCAGTATTACCGTGAGGATTTTCCCGCAACTACCGCGCACCGCACCGGCGGCTATCATCCGTATTATATCAAAACGGCAGACGGAAGACATTATCTGTACGTCTTCGCAGAAGGAAGCGATGCAGCTTCGAGTGATATGAAGCTTCGCGTGATGGACATAACAGGTGCCGGATTCCGTGTGGTCGACGATGTACACATCGCTCCCGGATACGTTCCCATCGATGGTTCGTGGGCCCTGACCGACCCGGACAATATGATGCTTGAGAACTTTGAAACACAGCAAGAAGTTGCGGCTTACCGCGTAGGAAACGACGGTTTGCCTGAGCTGAAATAACCCCGATATGTTCTTATTTGTGCAGCATATGTCTCGTACGCACGCAAGACGATGGCTTGCGGTTTCCACCGGATAAACCCAAGCTCGGATGGTATCGAGCGGTTCAAATCGCAATTTCGACAAAAATCTCTCTATAAAACGAGAATACCCGGAGGGCACAAAGCCTTCCGGGTATCGTTATTCGCACATTTTCCGATAAGGATAACACGAGAATCCGACAACATCCTTTGATGAAAGACCATCGGATCTCAAGCAACAACACTTTGCAGGGAAAAGACAAACTCGCAGTACTCCCCGTACACACTCTTGACCCATATTTCTTCGTTATGCGCATCCATGATCGTTTTTGTTATATAAAGACCGAGACCTACACCCGTCTTATCCAGACCGCGGCTTCTGTCGCTCTTATAGAAACGGTCAAACACGTATGGCAAATCCGCCTCCGGTATTCCCTGTCCCTCATTATAAACCGACACAAGGGTCTTTTTATCCTTTGCAGTAATCGAGATGCGGTAGGTTCCTGCCATGCTGGAAAACTTGACCGCATTGTCACAGATATTATACAACACCTGATGAATCGCATCACGGTCCGCATATACCATCATATTATCACGGTCACAATCAAATTCAATGTTCAGCTTTTTATCGTCGATTCGCTGCTCAAACGAGATGAGGATCTGACGCGCCATCTCACAAATATCAAATGTGGTCTTGGTGAACTGTCTGTCTCCCGCCTGAATTCTGGAAATATCAAGCAAAGAGGCAACCAATCTTGACAACCGTCGCACCTCCGTCGCAATCAATTCCAAATAATACGGCTGCTTCTCCGGAGGGATCGCACCGTCAATAATACCGTCAATAAAGCCGGAAATGGTCGTCATAGGTCTACGAAGATCATGAGAAACATTGGCTAAGAACGAACGGCGTTCTTCTTCCACCGTGGTCATTGAGCTTGCCATATGATTGAATGCGGTCGCCAATTCCGCAACCTCGTCACTTCCCTTGACGGGAACACGGACATCAAACTGTCCCTTCGCATACAGCTTCGCTGCCCGACTCATTTCCTTGAGCGGACTTGAGATCTTTGCGCTGATAAAATATACCGTCAGCATTGCTGCCGTCAGCACCCACATACAGGAAACGAGGATCGTTTTCAGCATGGATTCCACAAGTGCAGTAATTCCGCTCGCATAAGAGCAGACAATGACAACACCGATCACACTGCCATCTTCTTTGACAGACTGCACACTAACGAGATATTCCTCCTCCAAGAGTCCGCCGAGATCCGAAAGCTTCGTCTGATATGTATTATCATAGACACTGTCGATCAGTGTTCTCGGAACAGAAGCACTGATATAACTCGTCTGCGCGGTTCCGGTCAAAAGAATACGTCCCGCCTCATCGGTCACGAAAACGATCGCCGGATCACTGTCGACAGACACAAGATCGAGCGC
>JAFQMO010000076.1 GCA_017414385.1 Clostridia bacterium | reverse complement strand
TGGTATCGAGTAATCATCTGGGGTTCACTTTTTTTACGAATTCACGTGAATGCCGTGTCACACCCTGGTACGGCGATATCCTTTCTGAGCGCTGTGGTGAACACCTGTACGCCGTCTTTGACGGCGAGGATGTTAGCTTTGATTTGTGCTTGTCGTCACAGAAGGTGTTGATCGAGGCGTTTGCGGTTCATTATATTGGGAAGGTAAAGGATGTTCTGTACAGAGTATCCGTTACCGTTCCGGACAGACGTAAAAAAAAGTGTATCTCTATCCACATGGAGAACGATGGAAGTGCCGATCAGCATGTCTGTCTTCGATATGAAATTGAACCGCTGATGGGAGTTGTTGTTGAAGACCGAGAATGTATCGTTTGGGAAAAAGACGGTGAATCTTTGATTTTCACGAGTATGACAAATCCGATATGCTCCGATTATTATGGGATTCTGTCGATGGAAGGAGCTGCCTCTGTTTCTTGCGGTCAGAACTCACCGGATACGCTCTACGTTGAATCGAAGGTCCTTTTGCAAGAAAAGGAAAAGGTTCAGATGAATGCATATTTATCTGTAAAAAAGCACGGTGAGCGTGAGACTGCACTTTCGCTTGCAGTGATAAAACCGGAGCTGTCTCCGATCATTCGAACAGGTTCTGCTTATTTTGATGCACTTGCGAATACTTGGTTGCCTCTGCAAATTATGCAGGTGCGTTTATTTGGCAGATGCGGATTCTATCAGCCCGGCGGTGCCTACGGATTCCGTGACCAGCTTCAGGATGCGATGGCTCTCGTAAAAATCGCGCCGTATTTGTTGGAAAGACAAATCTATCGTGCGGCAGCGCATCAATATGTGGAGGGGGATGTGCAGCACTGGTGGCATCCGCTTCCATGCAAGGATCCGGCAAAATCACACAAGGGTGTCCGTACGCGTTGCTCCGATGACCTTCTTTGGCTGCCTCTTGCGGTTTCGTATTATATATCGGCTACAGGTGATGTCTCGATTCTGGAAAAAGAGATTCGCTATATTCAAAGTCCTGTACTTGGGGAGGAGGAAAATGAACGATATGAGGAGCCTTTGCGTTCATCTATACGGGAAGATGTCTATATGCATTGTGTCCGTGCGATTGAGCATAGCATGCACTTCGGTATACACGGGCTGCCTTTGATGGGAATTGGTGACTGGAACGACGGAATGAACAAGGTTGGCAACAGAGGACAGGGGGAGAGTGTTTTTTGCGGTATGTTTCTTTTGCTTGTTCTTTATCGCTTTATCGATCTTTGTCGAATTCGCGGCGATGAATCGGGGATAGAGGCTTATACAGCAGCGATGAAGCAGTTGTCGATTTCTATTGAAAGCGAAGCATGGAACGGTCAATGGTACCGCAGAGCGTGGTATGATGATGGTTACGCAATGGGGGATCCGGGACAGTCAGAGGCGGAAATCGATCTCCTACCGCAGGCGTTTGCAGCAATTTTGAACCATCAGATTCGTATTCCCGGCTACGGAAAGCCATTTGATCAGGAAAGAGTAGAATCTGCGATGCGTGCCGCTTATGATAAGCTTTATGATCCTGTGAATGAAATTTTCGCACTGTTGTCACCACCGTTTTCCAAAAAATCGACCAATACCCATGATCCGGGATATATTTCGGGATATATACCGGGTACACGTGAAAACGGCGGTCAGTATACGCATGCGGCAGTATGGGGAGCGATGGGACTGTTTGCAATCGGAGAACATGAAAAGGGAATGCGTATTGTGAGAGCGCTCAGTCCTGTCAGGCATACGAGCAGTGAGGAGCGTATTCTTCGTTACAGAAAAGAGCCTTACGCGCTGTGTGGTGATATTCTCATGGCAGAAGGAAGAATCGGTGAGGGAGGCTGGAGCCAGTATACAGGTTCTGCCGGATGGTATTACCGACTTTTATGTGAACTGTTCGGTGATTGTCAATAATTACCGAGGGGCGCTTTTGCATACCACCTTTGTCTGTTGTCAATACTCTTTAACAGACAGACGACAGAAAGGATGATTGCGAATGGGGTATTACAACAAGGTTGAAATCTGCGGTGTCAATACGTCAAAGCTGAAAACACTGACAACAGAAGAGAAAACGGAACTGCTCGAGCGATCATCAAAGGGAGATAAAGCGGCAAGAGAGTTGTTGATTGATGGAAATCTTCGTCTCGTACTCAGTATCGTACAACGATTTTCAAGCCGCGGAGAAAACATGGATGATCTGTTTCAGGTTGGGTGTATTGGACTGATCAAGGCGATAGACCGCTTTGATTGCAGCGCCGGTGTACAGCTTTCGACATACGCAGTTCCTATGATCATTGGAGAGATCCGAAGGTATCTGCGTGACAATAACAGCATTCGGGTAAGCAGAGGGATACGTGATCTTGCTTACAGGGCGCTCAGTACAAGAGATAATATGACAAAGACGCTTGGCCGTGAGGCAAGTATCGATGAAATTGCGTCAGCACTCGGGGAAAAAAGCGAGGCAGTTTCCCGGGCGATCGAGGCAATAATCGAGCCGATATCGTTGTATGAGCCGGTTTACAATGATGGAAATGATTCAGTATATATTATGGATCAGATCCGAGATCATGAGAATAATGACGATGTGTGGCTCGAAAGCATTGCCTTGCGTGAAGCCTTGAAAACATTGGGACCGCGTGAGCGTAACATCATTCGCATGCGTTTTTTTTCCAACAAAACACAAATGGAAATTGCCGAACAAATCGGAATCTCTCAAGCACAGGTATCTCGGCTTGAGAAGAGTGCGTTGGCACGCATACGAAGACAAATGTAAAGCAACCGTCGTATGGGGATCCATACGACGGTTGCTTTTTACAAGCTATGCTTTTTCGTTATTCTTTTTGCGGGAAAGCTTCCTTCGGATTGTTTGAAACAAGGACGGCTTTGCTGCGTCTGCTTTGTTAATGATGGCCAAATACCTCTCATCGCTGTAATAAGAATCCGTTTCGATCGGCAGTTCCTTTTTTTGTAGGTTCTTTTCCGTGATTTCCTTGACAAAGATATAGATCACAGCAAAGGTCGGAACACCGAGGAACATTCCAAATACGCCGAAGAGTCCGCCCATCAAGGTGATCGAAACAATGATCCAAAGCGGCGTAAGGCCGATAAAATCACCGAGGATCTTGGGACCGATGACATTGCCGTCAAGCTGCTGGAGCGCAAATATCATCAGTATAAACCATATTGTCATACCGGGATCGGCAACTAAAATGATAAACGCGCTCGGAATTGCACCGATGAAGGGACCGAAGAAGGGGATTATATTGGTAATACCGACGATCATACTGATAAGCGGCGCATAAGGCATACGGAAAATTGTCATCAAAATGAAGCAAAGGAGACCAATGATCAGAGAATCGAAAATCTTACCACTGATGAATCCGCCGAAGGTATGATCCGTAACGACGGCATAGTGGGCAAGCTTTTGATAGATGTGATCCGGAAAGAAGGCCATGAAGAATTTTTTGATCTGAGCAAGCAAGTGCTCCTTGAACAACAAAAAATAAACAGAAAATACGATACCGAGCAGAATGTTTTTCATCTCAGTTGCAAAAGATGCGGCATACGAGGTAATGTTCGAGAAGACCAACTTGAGATTATCGTAAAGCCAGGCAACAACACTGTTGATGAGTTGATTCAATTTTCCCATAAGGTCGTACAGAAATTCGGTGTTGGGGATATTGGTGTTTGACAAGAAATCATACAACCATGTTTGGGCGTTGGAAATGTAGTTGTACATTCTGCTTTGCAAAGTCATGAGGCTGTCCGTGATCTGCGGAATGACCGTTCCGATGAACAGAGAGAGCAGAGACAGAAAGATGACATATGTACAAATCAGCGACAGAGAGCGGACCAGCTTCGCACGCGGCCTTTTTTTCTCAAGAGGCGAAAAAAGCTTCGCTTCAAAAATATGGACGATTGGCCAAAGAATATAGGCAATACCGACCGCATACATGAGCGGCTTTGCAACGCTCAGGACTGTCTTCAGAACACTTACAAAGGTATCCCATCGCGCGAAGATAAATATAAGGATTACCGCAAAAGCAATGACCAATGCAGTATATACTGCAATCAGTGTATAGCGCTTGTTCCATTCAAGCTTCAATATGGCACCTCCTCAGAAATGAATATGGTTTTATCGAAGTACTTCCGAAAACGAATTTTTGCAGATATGTACGCATAGAATGTGAACACATGTACAAAAAAGGTAAACGGAGGTATCATTATGTTTGTCTTTTCGGTAAGAGCATCAGCACTGCGTTTTTTCAGCGTGATCACTGTTTCTGTCGCGGCGCTTGTGATGTTGATTGCGTTTGTTCCAACATATGTTCCGGCATCGTTGCTTGTTGGAGAGGACACTGTATCATACGACCACATCACAACAGAAGATCATCGAAGGGCGTTTTTGAGTTCGTTCGGATGGGAAACCTCTGTTGAGGGAAGTGAAGCAGTTGAGGTAACGATTCCCGCAAAATTTGACAGTGTGTACGAGGGATACAACGATATACAGCGAGCGCAGGGGTTGAACCTCGAGAGATACCGCGGAAAGAAGGTCATGCGGTATACGTATGCCGTTACCAATTATCCTGATTATGAGGGGACAGTATATGCAACGCTGCTTGTATATAAGGA
>JAFQMO010000075.1 GCA_017414385.1 Clostridia bacterium | reverse complement strand
CTATCTCAAAAAGGCGTACAGGAAACTGAACGTCCACAGCCGTGAGGAGCTTGCCGAGCTGCTCGAAAGCATAGGTATTACCCCAAATATGAACTCATAAAAGCCAAACATCTCGGAGATCGTTGTGACCTCGGAGCTGTTTTCATCTGTATATAAATAAATATCCGACCAACTTGTCGAAGAGCGGATTTTATCTAGTCCCGTACCGGCTTTCACCCATTGGTCAATTTTTGTCCCTTTGAGCGAAAACGCTTTGTTTTCGAGGTTTTTTGATGTAAGCCCAAAGGCTTTGATTATCTCTTGGAGAACTGAGGAGCACGACGTGCAGCCTTGAGACCGTACTTCTTTCTTTCCTTCATTCTGGGGTCACGAGTGAGGAATCCTGCCTTCTTGAGAGCGGGACGGAAGGTCTCGTCTGCCTGAAGGAGCGCCTTTGCAACACCGTGACGGATCGCGCCTGCCTGACCGGAGAAGCCGCCGCCGCGAACGTTTGCGATGATATCGAACTTGCCTTCTGTAGCAGTAACGCCGAAGGGCTGGTTAACGATCAGCTTCATTGTTTCCAGACCGAAGTAGTCATCGATATCACGACCGTTGATGGTGATGACACCGGTACCGGGCATAACACGAACTCTTGCGGTGGATTTCTTTCTTCTGCCCGTGCCGTAGAAATAGGGCTTAGCACTTGTATACATCATTTTCAAATACTTCCTTTCTGACTATCTTCGTTTCCGTTATGCTTCGATGACGGTGGGCTTCTGTGCCTGCTGCTTGTGTTCGCTGCCTGCATAAACCTTCAAACGGTTAAAGCTTGCGGAACCGATGGAGTTCTTGGGAAGCATACCCTTGACTGCGAGCTCCAGAATCGCTTCGGGCTTAGCCTTCATCAGTGCGCCTGCAGAGATGAACTTCAGGCCGCCGACATAACCGGAATGATGGTAGTACATCTTGTCGGTTGTCTTCTTACCAGAGAAGGTAGCCTTGGATGCGTTGATGATGATGACGTGATCACCGCAATCAACGTGGGGGGTGTAGGTAGGCTTATGCTTACCGTTGAGAATGGAAGCTGCGAGCGCTGCGACACGACCGACGGGCTTGTTTGCTGCATCAATAACGTACCAGCTGCGTTCCAGCGTTTCCTTTTTTGCCATGTAAGTGGACATGTTACTTTCCTCCGTAATTTATGATGTGTATGCTCCGTCTTCGATATACGGATCCTTTTGACACATTGCATTTATTCATAGAACGCCTAAAATTATAGCATATATCAATCCTTTTGTCAATAGCTTTTTGCAAAGTTTTTTCGATTTTTTTATTTAGAACAACACGAACTCGTTTTATCTCTGTTTTTCTTTGATTTGCTCGTTTTTCCTTTTTTGCTATGTGATAAATTTTTTTTGGATGTATATTGCTTTTGTCGGAATTTCGTGCTATAATGAAACGGGAAAACAGACAGAAATCATGATGCTTGAACAGGAATCGGAAGGAGAATCCAAATGACAGAACAGTCCTCTGCTATTCAGGAACTATTATCGCAGTATTGTTACCGTATAGAAATGCATGCACATTCGTATCCTGCATCCGGATGCTCGCGATTATCGCCGGAGAAGCTGGTCCGCCTTCTTCATGAAGCAGGATATCACGGTGTAGTACTTACCAATCATTTTGCTCCCGGAAATGCGGAATGGGTGGATGAGCAGCTACTCGATTATGCCGCAGCCAAAAGGGAAGGTGAAAAATACGGAATGTCGGTCCTTTTTGGAACGGAATACGGATGCTGGACCGAGGAGGGTCACTGTCTTGTTTACGGTGTGGATGAGAATTTCCTGCGCAGAGCTTCGGTGGACGATCAGATCGTGTTCTCGGAGCTGTACCAGGAGTTTCACGGGCCGGACAGACTGTTTATTCAGGCGCATCCGTACCGTGACGACGGGGCACCGTTTGATCCTGCATATATGGACGGTATGGAGGTCTACAATATGCACATCGGTGCAAACAACCGTATCCATCTTGCGGCTGCGTTTGCAAGGAAACACAATATCCCGATCATTATCGCGGGTACCGATCTTCACTGGAAGGAGCAGATCGGTTCTTCTGCAATGCTGACAAGAGTGCTTCCGCGGACCAATGCAGAGCTGATCGCAATTCTGCGTTCCGGTGATTACCTTTTGGAGATCAGCGGCAGACCGCTTCTGCCGTTTGAAAATGTTTGATTATCGGAGAAGATAACTATGAGTATATCAACATCCTTAAAGGAAATGGTTTCATTGTATTGCTATCGAATTGAAATGCACGCGCACAGCTATCCCGCTTCCTCCTGTGCAAAGATGACGGGAGAGGAGCTGATCGAGGAGCTGCACGCACACGGCTATCACGGCGTGGTTCTGACCAATCACTATATTCCTGTTCCGCTGACAGAAGAATGGGTAAAGGATTTCCTTGATGCCTTTGAGGAGGCAAAAGCGGCTGCGCAAAAATACGGAATGACGGTATATTACGGTATGGAGATGACCTTCTGGGATGCGCCGTCCGAGTGCTTGATTTATGGAGATATGGACGATGAGCTTCTCCGTGTCATGGCTGAGGAGGAAAATCCGACCTTTGCATCGGTCTACCAAAAGCTGCGCTCCCCCGACAGACTGTTCATTCAGGCACATCCGTTCCGCGACTACGGTACAGACGATCCTCAGGTCCCGCTCTCGCCGGAAATGATTGACGGTATTGAAGCTTACAACATGAGCATTACCGCAAACAACTGTGTACATCTTGCAGTGGAATATGCCAACCGTCATCAGATACCGATCATCACATCGGGCTCGGATCTGCATGCAAAGGATCAGGTTGGTGCTACTGCCATATTAACAAAAACGATGCCGAAAACAACACAGGAGCTGGTTGCGATCCTTCGCAGCAGAGATTATCTGCTTGAGATCTCAGGAAAGCCCCTGATTCCGTACGATTTTCTCTGAAACACAAAAAGTATTTATCTGTGAGGAGATTTCTATGACTGATATTCATGCAAAGCTTCAGCAGCTGCTGGAACCGTACCGTTACAAGATCGAAATGCACGCGCATTCTTACCCCGGATCCCTTTGCT
>JAFQMO010000074.1 GCA_017414385.1 Clostridia bacterium | reverse complement strand
TCTTCATGGCGCAGGAGCTGCAGTCCTACGTGGAAAAGATCACGGGTGCAGTGCTTCCCATCGTAACGGATGCGGAAACCCTCACCGCACACGAGATCGTGATCGGTAAGACCAACCGCGAGACAGAAGGTCAGTTTGACCGTACGGCGCTGACCGATCAGGGCTTTGTCATCAAGGCGGACGAGGACAACCGCATCTGGCTTATCGGCGGCGGCGAGCTCGGAACAAAATACTGTATCTATCACCTTTTGGACGAATATCTCGGCTGCGGTCTGTACTCTCCCGAATTTGAATACATTCCCGACTACGACAGCCTCGGTCTTGCATACGGCGAAGACATTCAGGTTCCGGCGCTGATCAGCCGTACCATCGGATGCAGAAAGTTTTATTCTTATTTTGACAAGATGAAGCTGGGCGGTCCTTACATTCATGCAGGACATACGCTTCCCGTGATTGCATGCGGCTCCTATGATGCAAATGATCCGTGCCTGAGCTACGAGGGTACCTATCAGACGGTTCTTGATTATGTTCTCAATATTCTGAAGGAAACGCCAGACACCTATTGTATCGGTATCGGTCAGGCAGACGGTAAAACATACTGTACCTGCGACACCTGTACGGCTTCTTATGAGCTCAACGGATACTCCGGACACTACATCAAGTTTATCAACCGTATTGCGGATGCCATCCGCGAGGATTATCCGAACACCTCCATCTGTACCTTTGCATATGACTTCACATTTGCTCCTCCGAAGAATGGGGTAAAGCCTGCGGACAACGTTATCATTCAGTTCTGCATGAGTGAGCTCTGCCGTATCCATAACCTTGAAGACTACAATTTCGGTTTCTCCCGCACGGATATTTATTTGCCTGCGAATATAACCTTCGGAGAGGTCCTGAAAGAGTGGTCCGATATCAGCGAGAATATTGCAATCTATCACTACACCCCCAACTATGCCTCCTATCACTGTATCATGCCCAATATCGTCGATCAGTATTACAACATCCGTCTGTTTGCGGAAAACAACGCGCCTTACGTCTATATTGCGGGCGCCACGCTTTCCGAGGTCGGCGAATTTGATGAGCTGCGTTCCTATCTGATCTCCAAGGCACTCTGGAATCCCTACATGACCGAGGAGGAATACTTCGGATACATGAATAAGTTCCTTTGCGAATACTACGGTCCCGGCTGGGAATACATCCGCGCATTCATTGATCTTGCGGAAAAGGAGACTGAGAACATTTGTATGGGCGGTACTCTTCTGTTCGATGATCCCACACACATTACGCCCATCGACACGGAGTATTTGAAATCTCTGATTGAAAAGATCGATCTCTCTTCTCTGACGGTGGATCAGATCAAGGATCCCGCAAGCGTGGACTGGGATGCATATTATGAGCAGATCGATGAAAAAGACCGCAATTTCAACAGACTCCTTGCAAGGGGCTACGAATATTTTGCAAAGGCATCTGAGCTTGCAGAGACCGATGAGCAGCGGGACAATATTGATCAGTCCTCCATTCAGCTGGACATCAATTATTCGACTCTGATATATTCCAATATATCCCTTCCCAAGGCGGAGATCCTCAAGCAGATCTACAAGCGTGCACTGGACGTATTCATTGCAAACGGAACGATCGATGAATTTGACGGCTATACCTATGTTTACAAGTTCGACGATCTCGTCTGTGAGCCGATTTACAAAGAATCCAAAATTTTCCGTATAGAGTTTAACAAAAACCTTTACCACAAAATGCTCAAATACGGTATTACGTATCTTTATGAGTGTAATAACAACTTCAATACGGTACCGGAAGAACAGCTTGATTTTTCAAATCCTCCCACAGGCGGTTACGGAACACCGTTCGCCGCATGGCATCCGAGTAAATAATCCGATTAAAATTTTTACAAAAAACAGCAACGTAAAGTCCCCGACATTTTGTCGGGGCTTCTTTTTCGAAAAATCCAATATTTATTGACAAAACGAACCTTTTATGGCATAATATAGTCAGATGAAAATTTCATCAATTCTACATTGGAGGTCATTTTTCATGAAACGAAAGCTTTCTTTGCTTCTCGTCCTTTGCATGATGCTTTCCCTGCTCGCATCCTGCGCATCGGACGCCGACAAGGATCCCCCCGGTACCACAGATGCCGTATCGGACACCGAAACACAGACATCCACGGATACCGATGCTCCCGAGGAGGAATTCGTTCCGCACTATGAATACACCCCCTCGATCGTTGCCGATCCCGATTTCTATTTTGTGGAAAACGGTGCATCCGACTATGTCATCGTCTATCGGGAAAATGCGGACAATGCGACCAACTACACCATGGCCTGCGAGCTGCAGTCCTACATTGAAAAGATCACAGGCGTACAGCTTCCTCTCGTTACAGACGCAAGCGAGGCTGTTGACCATGAGATCGTTATCGGCCTCACCAACCGTGAGGAGGACGGTCAGTTTGACAGAGCAGCACTGACCGATCAGGGCTTCGAGATCGATGTTCGCGAAAACGGCAAGGTCTTTATCGCGGGCGGTGACGATCTCGGTACGCAATACGGCGTTTACCATTTCGTCGACGAATACCTCGGCTGCGGTCTGTACTCTCCCGAATTTGAATACATTCCCGACTACGACAGCCTCGGTCTTGCATACGGCGAGGATATTCAGGTCCCCGTATTCCTTTCCCGTACCGTCGGCTGCAAGCTCTCTTTCAATGGAATAAAAATGAAACTGGGCGGTCATTCCGTTCATGCAGGACACACCCTGCCCCGCGTCTGCGG
>JAFQMO010000073.1 GCA_017414385.1 Clostridia bacterium | reverse complement strand
GAGAGAACACATCAAGCTCCTGTGTGCAGATCAGCGGTACGTCACAGTCGATCAGCCGATTATTTCCGTTACGGTTTGTAATCAGAGCAGATGCATTGCTTTGTGCAAGGATCGTATTGATGCGCTCCGTCGGCAGTGATTCGGACAACAGCATATAAGCACCGCCTGCCTGCAAAACGCCCACCATCGCGCAAAGCAGATCCTCGCATCTGGGCAGAAGAACTGCCACAAGTCCCTCTGTCTGCAAGTCGGTCTGACGAAGTGCCGCCGCGAACTGCGCACCGCGGTGAAGCAGTGCACCGTACGTCATTCTTTCACCGTTGCGAATAACGGCAGCACGGTTGATATACCGTGCATTGTTTTCGATCAAGGCACGGTAAACCGAACGCTCCTTTACATAGCGGTCGGTTCTGTTGAAGGTATAAAGAAGCTGTTCCTTTTGCTCAAAGGACAGAATGTTGAGCCTATGGATCGGTCTGTCGGACTCATTGAGCATTTCTGATAAAACATGACAAATGCTCTCATGCAGAGAAACGATCTCATCCTCAGAGAAAAACTGTGTCAGATAACCGTAATCCACCGCATACCGCCGGTGGTCCTTCAGATTGGTAAGATGGATCGTCAGCTGCTCCGCCTGATATCCGGCGTAATGCCAACGGCCGCTGAATTCGATCGATGTATCGTGATTTTCGTAAAGCTTGCTATCCTGATAGGAGAGAGCTATATGGAACAACCTTCCGTCATTACCGGCAAGCTCGGTGATCTTGGAAAAGGGATATCTTTGATGACGCAGAAGCTCAAGCCAACGGTCTGTCAACACGTCATTAAAATCGTCCAACGTCCACGCATCATCGATCTCATTGTAAAACGGTAATGTTGTCACAAACATACCGGTACTCTTTTTGAAAGCAAAGTTGGTTCGATTGAAGATCGGTACACCGATGGTAAACTTATCCGCACCGCCATTTCTCTTAAAATAGATTGCAAGTGCCATATAGAATACCGCAAACGGTGCAACTCTCTTTTCCATGCAGTACGAATAGATCGCGTGATTCAGGATTTCAGGCAGATCGAAGCTCTTTCGTCTACCGACATAACTGACCGCTGCACTGCTTACAGACTTGAGAACAGAGGGATCCCCCATGTTTTCAACGATCTGTCTCCAGTAAGCCTCATCCTTTGCAAATGCTCTGGATGACAGATACTCCTGCTCCTCATCAACGTGGAGTTGATAATCCGGCGTTTCCTCAAGCACTGCCTCTTCTCCGGAAAGCAGCTGCAAATAGGTCTGGCTGATCTTATTACAAAGCATGACCTGCGACCAACCGTCGGAGATGATATGATGCAGCTTAACAAGGATACCTCCGCTGTTTTCCGCATCACGGAACAAAAGGAACCGATAAAGCGGTCCGTCGAACAAGGGAATCAGCTCACGCGAAACAGCTCTCTCCCAGTTTTCCATTCCCTCTGCACCGGTGTTTGAGAAATCATAAACAGGATACTCCTCCCGGACATAGGGCGCATGATACTGAAGGACCTCGCCGTCCTCCTCGATCAGCCGTGTACGAAGAGATGCATCGCTCTCCAAAACAAGGCGGATGCTCTTCTGCAGCAGGGGAAAATCGATCCGTCCCGTAATGCGAAGTGTCGTACTGATGTTGTTGACCGAGGTTCCCGCAAGTACCCGCTCAAGATTCAGAATATTCAATTGGCTTAACGACAGCGGGAAGCAAGCCTCCCTGATTTCTGTATTCATAATCGTCCGCCTCATTTAACACAATATTTGTCAAACAATATTTATTTTTCCGGATTGACCGTAAATCGGTTTCCTCCCTGATTTTTGGATATATACATTGCCTTATCTGCACACGCAAAAAGCGCATCGTATTTCTTTCCGCATACCGAGGAAAGCGCAGCACCGACGGAACAACTGACCGATTCTCCATCCAGCTGATCGCATTTCATGCGTACAAAGGACGCAACGATCTGCGAACATCTCAGATCCACGATACTGCGCTCCGTAACGTCCTTCATCAGAACTAAAAACTCATCTCCGCCGATCCGTCCGACAATATCATTGGAACGAAACAGCTTTTTGATCGTTTGTCCCGCACAAGCCATAACGGTATCTCCGACCATATGACCGAAACGGTCATTGATGCGCTTGAAATTGTCAACATCGATGATCAGCATTGCACAATGCTTATCTGTCTGCGCAAGATAGGTTTCCGCAAGCTGACGTGTTGTGCTCGGATTCAAGAGACCTGTGAGTGCATCCATCTCGGCGCGAATCTGCAGAGAATTCACCATATGCTCGGTCTTGCGAAGCTGCTCGCGGGACATCTCCAAGCTTGACTCGAGTTCGGAAAAACGCGCATGAAGCATATCTGCCTCTATCAAAACGCCAAACAAATTCCGAACACCGTCCTCTCCGACAGTGCTGCGTGCACGAAGCCATGCATAAAACACAGATCCATCCTGTCTGCACAGAGGAAGGAAGCAGGAAATATCCTCTGAATCGACCTGTTCACGAAGCTCCTCGAGCGTCTTTGCTACAGAATCCGGCAGCAACAACTCTTGCAATGTTTTTGCAAAAAAGGCCTCATCCTCGAAACCGAGAAATCTCGGTAATGTG
>JAFQMO010000072.1 GCA_017414385.1 Clostridia bacterium | reverse complement strand
CTGTTTGTATGGCCACTTGTCGGTATTGTATTGCTTGCTACCAGCCCGCATCAGAAAAGATGGAAATTGACAGTGATTGTGATCGCGGTCATTTATACGATCTTTTCAACTTATGGATTTGGAACGGTGATTCTGCAGCGCTTAAATAATATGCGGGATAAGCCGATCAACACGTCAATGGATCGGACAGAATATATTTAAGCGTGCGAATCTGTCGATGCGGAGGTCTTTTTCCGTACACCGGATCGTTATAATGACGGTTATGTTGCTACTACACTTGTGGTTCAGAGACGTTTGATCGACAGTGAGGGGTATTATAATAACGGCTCTTACTACGTATACTATCTGTGTAAGGACACAGACAATGATGCTGTAACGGTTTTGATACGGAATTGCTTGCAGGATGAAGATATCAATTATGTTGAGGGAGATATCATAACCGTATACGGCGAAGGTGTTGGTAATAAGACGATCACCGATATGGAATATCAGTCGCATACGGCACCGTGTATCCATGTTGCGTATGCGGTCGTCGATGGCGGAGCATCGAGCGGATATGAGGAATGAGTCAATCATCTGTATTCCCGCAGAAGCGAGGGGAGTGCGGTTATCCGAATACCTTGCCCAAAAGCATATTCTTTTTCACGCAGATTGCGGCGGCAGAGGTGTTTGCGGTAACTGCCGTGCAGAGATCGTTTGCGGACGGTTTTTCTTGGATAAGGAATGTACACGACCGGCTTTGCCCGATCGCGAGGGAACAGTGCGGACCTGTTGCGTGTATTGCGGTGCAGAGGAATCGCAAATAAGGCTGTGTATTCCTCCCCAAATGACAGGGACGCCGTCGAGGGATTCGGATACGGTACCATACGGAGGAACGCACACATCGCAGAGGGAAACGTCCTTAGGACTTGCATTGGATATTGGAACAACAACCCTGGTTTTGGCAATGGTGGATCTTGATACGGAGAGCGTTTTGAAAACCGTTTCCCGCCTGAATCCGCAAGCAGTGTACGGTGCAGATGTGCTGAGCAGAATTTCGGCGATTGCCAAGAATCAGCAAGCCCTTGCACAGATGCGCGTTGATCTGCTTGATTCAATTAAAGAAATGTTGTCCGCGTTGGAATTGCCGGAGGATCTTCGCGCAGAAAAAATGACGGTGACTGCCAATACGACCATGCTGCATATTTTCTGTGGGGTGTCTCCTGTATCGATGGGAACCTATCCGTTTTTGCCGTCTTTTACTGAAAAGAAGACTTACAGCGGGAGGGATTTTGACCTTCCTGTAAAACAGATTATCGTGTTACCCTCAGTATCGGCTTTTATCGGTGCAGATATTGTTTCGGGTGTCGTGTGGAGCGGTCTTGCACATCGGGAGGATGCGTCCCTTTTGATCGATCTCGGAACAAACGGTGAGATCGTGCTGTGCACGGGGGCCTCACGCGGCGGACTTCTGTATGCGGCGTCTGCGGCAGCGGGACCTGCTTTTGAAGGGGCAGGTATTTCGAGCGGTATCGGCGCGATCGATGGCGCTGTTTGTCATGTCGGCCTTGGGATACAAGAGCAGATTGTGCTTGAAACGATCAATGGCGGACCGCCAATCGGGATTTGCGGAAGCGGCTTGATTGATATGATCGCAGCGCTTTTGAAAAAAAGAGTGATCGGAACGGATGGATGTCTGCCTTCCGGTACATATATATACGCTCTTGAAGATGCCGGGCAATTGTCACTCAATGCGGAAGACATTCGTGTTTTTCAACTTGCAAAGAGTGCTGTACGAGCGGCAATAGAAGTCCTTATCACCTATGCGGGACTGACACTCGAGGATATTCGGACGGTGTATATTGCAGGCGGTATGGGGTATCATATGCGTGCATCGTCGGCAATCGATGTTGGATTGCTGCCGTCAGAGTTTATAAACAAGGTTGTACCTGTCGGTAACAGTGCGCTTGAAGGCGCGATTCGATGCTTATATTGTGAATCGGACATGAGTGCTGCAGATGAAATATCTGCTTTGTGTAAAACGGTGGATCTGACACAACAACCGACCTTTACGGATGCATTTATGCGGAATATGTCTTTTCCAAACATATATAAAGAGGTGTTGTCATGAAGACAGCACCTCTTTGCGTATGCATGCAATCAGCGTTTTTGTTTTGGTAATGCATGATGATTCTGGCTTGGAATAACACCTCTTGCCGATGTTGCACCTTCGGGAATGATATCACCGGCCTTGGTGAGCGCGATTTTTGCCATCAGCGGACCGACGAGCTCAAGGATCAGGACAGAGAAGAGAACAATGTTTCTCACAAGAACACCGGCTTCTCCGAGCGGCGCAACCTGCAAAGACATTCCGAGAGCAACTCCGGCTTGCGGAAGAAGCGTAATACCGAGATAACGGCAAACATTGTCGCTGCACTTGGTCCATTTTGCGCTGAAATATGCACCGGTACATTTGCCGATAGCGCGGGAGAGAAGAAAGAGGATGCCGATCAGAACGATTCCGATGTCTAAGAAGACGCGCAAATTGAGTTCTGCTCCCGACAGCAGGAAAAACAGGACAAACAGGGGGGTGGTCCAACCGTCTACACGTTCCATAAGCTCTTCAGAATACGGACAGATATTGCAGAAAATCGTTCCGAGCATCATACAAACGAGAAGAGAAGAGAAGCCGACGTGCACATGTCCGATTTCTATTTTGATCATAGAGATTGCCACGGTCAACAAAACAAATGCGATACAGATTGACAAACGCTTAGAGCGCGAATGGAAGAAACGCTCCGCAAAACTCAGCAAGCAACCCATGACAGCGCCAAGTACAAGGGAGGCAATGATTTCGATCATGGGATTGAGGATGATTGAAATGACATCCAGTGCATTGCTTTGCAATGCACGTGCAATACCGTAGGAAACCGCAAACAGGATCAGTCCGACAGCATCATCGAGCGCAACGATGGGCAGCAGGAGATCGGTAAGCTCACCCTTTGCCTTATATTGACGAACGACCATCAATGTGGCGGCCGGTGCTGTAGCAGAAGCAATGGCACCGAGCGTGATTGCTGCGGAAAGCGGAAGTCTGTCAGGCATGGCAAGATGTAGGATGATCAAAACAATATCGACAATAACGGTAGCGGCAACTGCTTGAAAAATACCGATAATCGTAGCGGCCTTACCGTTCTTTTTCAGTTGTCCGAGACGAAATTCGTTACCGATGGAAAACGCGATAAAGCCGAGGGCACAATCGGAAATGATGGAGAGCGATGCGATCTCTTCCTCAGATACAAATCCGAGACCCTCAATACCGAGAAGACCAAGGCAGCATGGACCGACGATAATTCCGGCAATCAGGTAAGCGGTAACAGCAGGCAGAGAAAGATACTTTGCCAGTCTGGATAACAGCAGCGCGGAAATCATCCCGATGGAAATGGATAACAGAACAGTCATGATAATGCCATGCACTCGCCGAATATGCGAGGCTCCCTTTCTGTTTGGGCAACGACCGTGTCGGCCTTTCCGTTAAAAAGCGCCGATATGCTCCAACACTGACGGAACCTCGACGCAACGAAACCGCTGAGGATATTTCAAGCCCAAACGCTATATATTATATCGCAATCAGACATATTTTGCAATAGTCAAAATTGACAAAGAAACCGGATGATAAAGCCAAATAATTACCATGGCTTTATCATCCGGTCTTTTGATTGGTTACAGATTATTCGGGCAATTCCTTGCCGCAATGATTACAGAAACGGAAGTCCTCTTCTACAGCCCTTCCGCAGTATGGGCAAAATCGAGTGTCCTCTGCGGAGGATGAGGATGGTTCCGCATCAGATGCACCGAATTTTTCGTTGAGCGGATCGTTTTCTTCACTGTGATCTGTAATATCGTACATCGAGTACCGATTCTTTTGCGTTGCATTTTTGAAATTATACACAGCAAGAAATACACCATAGAGGACAAAGAAAACGCCAAACAGAGCAAACGGACCGGCACCGATATTGAGTGCAAGAATGGTCCAAACAATACCGAAGCATGCAGCAAAGATACAACCCACACCGCTGATGAATGACGGTCCGCGTCCGGGCTTTATGCTTTTCATATGAGTACCTCCTTTGTGATGGTAACGATAAGCTTATTCATCGGTATCGGATAAAAGACCGCTGATATCCATCAGTGTTCCCTGCGAGCCGCTGACAACGGGGAGCTTGCCGTCCCATGCTTCAATCATTTGGTACTGTACAAGCTGTTCTGTCAATGACTCCGCCAGCTTATGGTTAGCTTCTGCCTGTGCTTCTGCTGCGATGCGTACGATCTCTGCTTGAGCCTCCGCTTCGATTTTGTCAGCTTCTGCTTTTGCTTCCGCATTGGTGATGGCTACCTGCTTATCGGCTTCCGCCTTTTCCAGTGCTGTCTTGTTTTCGATTGCCTGCTTCTGATACGCCTGCTCTGCGAGCTGTCTTTCAGCGATTGCATTCTGATAACTCTCTTCAAAATCCATATCATTGATATTGACATTGAGAATGGTTACAACATTTGCACCGTATTTGTTGTCGACAGCACTCTGCAGGCTATCAACGGCTGCAGATTCGATATAAGAGCGGTTGGTAACAAGGGGTGTTTCCAATGTTCTTGCTGCTGCCTTGAGGGCAGAGGATACGAGGGTCACATTGACAAGGTCTTCACTGTAGTTGGCAACGTTTTTGACAACATACGCAGCCATTTCGGGGTTGAGCTTGTAGGTGACGGTGATATTGGACATATAGACAGCAGTTTGCTCAGAGGATTCTCCCCAAATGCTATCGGGATAGACCTGGTCGGTTTGCTTGGTCAAAACCTTGGTAATGCTTTGAATGAAGGGAATATGCAGGTAGGTGCCGCTTGTCATGACCTCATCGCTGATCTGCCCCATTGTGACCTTGACACCGACATATCCGGAGGGGACAATTGTGAAGGTGCTGAGGATGATGACAATGCCGAGAACGATGACCAACGCGATGACTGCAATTGTTTTTGTTGTTTTTTTCATGATGGTTTCCTTTCTTTTTTGTAATTGAATTTTGTGTTATGTAAAACTGCGGGGATCTCTTGGGATGCATTTAGAAAACGCTTAATGCAATCTCTTGATTGGATGTTGCAATTATATCACCGTTTCATGAAAATTTCAAGTACCCTATGTATAATTTCACAGTTTATTTACATTTGCTCTTCTCTTGATAATAGTCAAGCAAGAACAGGCACAGCCTCGCGGATCCTGAACCGTTTGGCTGCCACGGTACATACCACGGATCGAAGGAGCAATAACGCTCCGATACGGCAAAGGAATCGGTCACACCAAAACGAAGCATCGCATCTGTCATGGCATCCGCCTTGTCCCATTCGCCGCGCCTCATCCACGGATAGATCCAACAGATCTCTGCAAGACCGATGTAATAACAGTCTCCGTAAGTACCGAGTCCTGTATCATTTGCATTTGTGATTCGCCCTGCAAGGTTATTCTCGAAAAGACCGTTCCTGTGGAAAAATGCCTCCATTTGTTCAAATAGACGGCTGTCGGGCTTCATCATACCAAGCAGAGAAAGGAAGGGGGCACCCATAATGTAGTAGCTATGGTGGAATGTTGAATCGAAATCCATTTCTGCGATGTGCGGAAGGATGAACGCCTCGTCATCTTCGTGTCCCTTGTAAAGATCGTTCATCAGCATTTGCAGACAGCCTTTATACTCGGCCTCGAGGCTGCGGATGGTGCCCGCGTAGCGGGAATGGTATTTTTCGAATACCTTCAAGCAGGAACGGATACCGCGCAGGACAACGGCATCTGTAAAAATCCAATGGTGACCGCTGAGGGTTTTGTCGTGAGAGGTGGCCGATGGATAAAGTCCGGGATACTTTCCGCCTTTTTCGGTATGACGCATCTTGTCAATGTATGTGAGAAGGTCGATCATATACGGCTCATAGCGTTCAAAATCAGCGGCTGAATCGGTAAGTCTTATGTGTTCGCTGATGCCGAGAAGAAGTGCCCCCTCAGCATTGTCCCATTCTGTATCGGAATAACAGAAGCGTCCGCGTTCACTCCCCTCCGATTTGATCCGTTTGCACAGTGTATCGAGGATTTGTATAGAGTAGTCATGGATGCCGACGGTATCCAGACAAAGCAGGACATGGATGGCTTCCCAAACCCAAAGATAACGACCAACGTCTCCCTGACGCACGAACAGACCGTCTGTATTTTCGTAACGAGCAATCATCTGAAGACACTGTGTGATATTTTGACGGAACATATCCAGAATCCGCGGCGGCGCGTTCAGCGGAAGACGTTCCACCCTTTCCTGGAAGCGTTCCCAATAAGCGCACATTGCCGCCTTTGCCGTCTGAAAACCGGAAACCTGCCCGAATGGCTTTGCACAGAACACAAAGTCAAGTGTTTGAGATGCTCCGGCCTGCAGCAAATAGTCACAACGGAAATAATCGTGTGCACGGAAACGGTGCGGCTGCTCTTTGCGGCTGATCCAACGAACAGAAAATCCGTCAGCACTCAGAATTCGAAGCATTGCCTTTTCTCCGGAAGCGGTGAACGGTGCAGATTCCGAAAAAAGGATGTCTCTTTGGAGCAGCCATTGGTTGAAATTCGGAAGATAGGATTCAAATCCTGTATCCCAAAGGCCGGTAAGATATTGATCGTTGTTTTTTACCTCGCGCGGAAGAAGACCGATGGTCCCCTTGGTTGCAATATGATACGGGTTTGAGACATGGACACGGACATAGATCAAGGATTCTTCGGCATCGGATGCGAATGCGCTCATTGTAATACTGCATCCGTTATCGGGATCAGTGCCTGATACAGAGTAAAACGGATATCCGTTTTGGGGCGTTTCGAACTTCGTTTGACGGAAATCAATGGCGCAGGGCTCATCTCCTGCGATCAGGTGAACCCCGCACGCATCTTGTCCTGTGTGACGGTGATCAAAGCGCAGAGACAGATTGGTGATCTTTGCATCGGGGTGAAGCATCAGTATGCGGTCAGAGGTCGGTGTGTGCAGATATACTTTGGAGGTTTTTGGCGGTTCCCATGTCGGCTTCATAGTAGAGTCTCCCTTACCTTGTGTACATTGTTATTTTTATAAAATTATAGTCTTTCTCCGTTGATTTGTCAATACCTTGTTTGTTCTTTGGGAGTCAAGAAAAACTTGTTTTTTCAAAAATCCGAAAAAATGCATAAAAATCAAAAAAATACGGTTTTTCATGAAAATAAAAGGTCGGAGTACTTGAAAAACTGCCGATATTGTGCTATAATGAATAAGAATGTACCGATATCGTCGTGGTACACGGAATACATATATAAACGGGGGAGAAAAAATGATTATTGATAAGATCAATGAGTTACGCGAGTTTGATGCGGAGATCGCTGCGGCCGTTGAGGCGGAATATCACCGTCAAAGAGACGGTATTGAGCTGATTGCATCTGAAAATGTTGTATCTGAAGCGGTTCTGCTTGCAGCAGGAACCATCCTGACCAATAAATATGCTGAGGGGTATCCCGGACGTCGTTATTACGGCGGATGCGAACGGGTAGACGTTGTGGAGAATATTGCGATCGAGCGTGCAAAGGAGCTCTTTGGTGCGAAGTTTGCAAATGTACAGCCTCACAGCGGTTCTCAGGCAAATACCGCTGTTTATGTGGCTTTGCTTCAGCCGGGCGACACCGTGCTTGGTATGAGCCTTGCTTGCGGTGGTCACTTGACACACGGCAGTCCGGTCAATCTGTCCGGTAAATACTATAATTTTGTTTCTTACGGTCTGAATGATGAAGGCTATATCGATTACGAGGCGCTTGAGTCATTGGCAAAGGAGCATCAGCCGAAGCTGATCGTTGCAGGTGCATCCGCATATCCCCGTACCATCGATTTTCCGCGTCTGAGAGAGATCGCAGATGCCGTCGGTGCATATCTGATGGTCGATATTGCACACATCGCCGGCTTGGTTGCTGCGGGTGTGCACCCCTCTCCTGTGCCGTACGCGGATGTTGTTACCACAACAACACACAAGACACTGCGCGGACCGAGAGGCGGCTTGATTCTTTCCAACGACGAAGAGATCGCAAAGAAGATCGACAAAGCAATTTTCCCCGGTATTCAGGGCGGTCCGCTGCTCCATATCATCGCAGCAAAGGCAGTCTGCTTCGGTGAAGCACTGAAGCCCTCGTTTAAGGAGTATCAGAAGCAGGTTGTTCTCAATTCCAAGGCATTTGCTGCTGCACTGAAGGAGGAAGGCTTTGACCTTGTATCCGACGGTACAGACAATCACCTTGCATTGATCGACCTTCGTCCTATGAACGTGACAGGAAAAGAGATGGAAACACGTCTTGATTCCGTTCACATTACTGTCAACAAGAATGCGATCCCCAACGATCCTCAGAAGCCTTCTCTGACAAGCGGTATCCGTGTTGGTACCCCTGCAGTCACCACAAGAGGCTTGAAGGAAGAGGATATGCGTCATGTTGCACATTTGATGGGCTTGACGGCAAGAGACTACGAAGCAAATGCAGACTATGTTCGTGCAGAGGTTGCAAAGCTTTGTGAGAAGTATCCGTTGTTCAAATAAGAGCAAACGTCTTTGCAGGACACTGCACTTTGTGCGGTGTCCTTTTTTCGAAAGGATGGGGAGATATTGTGAAAGAACATCGTTTCTTGACATATGAACAGCAGGTCGCCCTGCTTCGTTCACAGGGACTGATAATATCTGATGAGAAAAAAGCAATACAGACCCTTTCCAATATTGGGTATTATGAGCTGATCAACGGATATAAGCGTATTTTCAAGAAAAGCGGAAACGGGGACTATTTTCAGGGGACTGCATTTGAAGATATTCATGCAATGTATCAATTTGACGAGAATTTGCGTCAGCTTTTCTTAAAGTATATTCTTCGTGTAGAGATCCATATACGGTCGCTATTGTCATATGCGTTTTGCAGACGGTATTCGGAGCAGCAGTCAGCATATTTGGACCCACGGTGCTTTGATGCATCTATGCTTGGACACGGTGAGGTCAACCGATTGATCGGAGAGCTTGACTATGCGGCGAACCGTTCCGATAAGGCAGCATATGTGTGTCACCATCGCAGCAAATATGGCAATGTTCCTTTGTGGGTCGTTTTCAAAACACTTTCGTTGGGAACATTGATCCGCTTTTTCCGATGCAGTACACTCGATATTCGTACAGAGGTTACAGATGCGTTTTACGATCTGCGTGAGCAGACACTTGGAAGAATGCTTGATCTGATACAGGATTTTCGTAATGTTTGTGCCCATAATGACTGTCTGTATACGTATACCGGTCCGGATTCGATCCCTCCGATGCCGATCCTGTCAAAGGTTTCTGCTGAAAACGGTGAATACTTTGATTTCAAAGGAAATGACTTGTTTGCTGTTGTGATATCCATGTTTTATTTGTTGGATGAAAGTGACTTTACACGTCTGGTCGACAGTATTGAAAGGATCATTGCTCATCTTGAAGCAGGATGCGGTTCCTTGTCACGTGAAAGACTTTTGCGTGCTATGGGGTTCCCCTCCAATTGGGATGAACTGGCGAAGATTCAAAAAAACAGGTAACAATGAACGGATCTCCCGTGGCATCCGATGGGATGTCATGGGAGATGATTGTCTCTGCCGGCGTGTCCTCGAGGGAAAACCTGTTGATGCTTTTCCTGCTCACTTTGCGAAAATTGGAAAGATAGCATCATTTTTATACAAATAGCGGTAGATTTATATGTCTGTTCTTGACAAACAGTTTACCGGGATGTTATAATGGAAGGGATATTGATAGATTGGAGGATACTTTATGGCATACTGTTCTGAATGCGGTTCGGCTTTGGTTGATGGCGCAAGGTTTTGCCACAATTGCGGGTCCTCGTCTGTTTCTGTGAGAACAGAGGAGGCACAAGGCGTTCTGGGTGTGATCCGTCATTTTGCACGTTCTCCTTTGTTTTTGGCGGCGGTGATCGCATATACGCTCTATGTTGTATTTCAACTTATCTCCGCAATGTTTGTTCCTCAAATGATGGCAGATGGGGTTCGTATGGCAGCGGAATATGCAGAAAGCGCAGAGATGTATGAGGTGCTCGAGTTTTTGGATATGCTTGCCTTGGAGCTTGATATGCAGGGAACAACGATATCGAATCTCTTATCAGCCATCTCCGGTGCGGCGCCGATGATCTGTGTGGCGATCGGTCTTTGGATGTTCCTTGTTTCTGCAAGAATACGCGGCGGATCACGGTTGTCTACATCCGGAATTACACTCACGCATATCGTGTTTGTAATCCAGATGGTCATGACGATCGCAGGGTTTGCCTTCCTGCTTTTGGGAATACTGATTTTTGCGATTGTTTTGATATTGACCGATCCTGTTCCATATCTGTGGATCGTTTTCGCCGTTCTTTTCGCAGTCATCGGTATTGCTGCGGTAATCAATCTTTTGTACTATTATAAGCTGTGCAAAACACTTCAGACACTGAAAAATATTCTCCGTACAGGTGAGCAAACTGCCTATGCCTCTCAGTATGTCGGTGTAATAATACTGATGTCTGCAGCGCTCAATCTGTTGACGGTTTTCTTTGCAGGCGGATGGGGAGGTGCCTTGTCTGTTCTCTGCTTCTGTACAGCCAATATCTGCTTTGGCGTGCTTTTGTTTCAATATCGTAGCCGTGTCCGGATGCTGCCGAATGTATCGACAGTATCGAATGCTGCTGTGTGGTCTGAAGAGAAAGATTTTTCCGTTCCCGATATTTCGCATCAGAGGTTTTCCTCTTTTTCAAATACATCGAATTCATAAAATCCGCGTTTTTTTATGGAAACCTATTGACAATGCCCCAGGGTCATATGATAAACTTCAAGGTGAAATCGGTCCTTGAGACCCGAAGGAGGATGTTACGATGAAAATAAAGGAAGCGGCAAATCATTGTCACCTGACAGAAAAGGCGATCCGACTGTATGAAGCGAAGGGGCTCATCCATCCCGAAACAAAGGAGATAAACGGACGCACATTCAGAGAATATGACGACACGTGTGTTCGGATGCTTCAAACGATCGGTATTCTTCGGCGCGTGGATTTTCCCATGGAGCTGATCTCTGTGCTGCAATCATCCGATGCGGATCTGATAGCTGCTGTACGAACATTTGCGGAAAAGAGACGCTTAGATGCGCAGGAATTGCAGGAATGTGTAGCAGCGATCGATGCGGTTCCCGATGCTTCGATGAAAAATATCGATATGCTTGCCGATGCCATTGCACAGCAGATGCATCGTCTTCGTTCAGAAGATGAGGCAGAGACGGACGTATCGGTATCGACGCTTTCGATGCGCATTTGGGATGAGGACTTTACTCCGTCGGAAAAACAGGAGATCAGCCATCGCTTTTGGGAACATTATGAGAAAAAAGAACAGACAAAGGATGTTCTCCTCTTTCTTCCGCGAAAGATTAAGTCTTTTTTGAGCCGTCTTTGGCAGCATATGTGTGCGAGCCGTTTTCTTCGGGCTGCGGTGGTGCTTCTGTGCATCGTCGGATGTTGTCATATAACGGTATCTGCGATACAAACGAGCCGTCTTCGGTCGCACGCTGCGCATCAGATCTTCGCAAATCTGAATGAGATTCGGTCAACGCTTGGCGGAGAGGCATTTTGTGAGGAATATACCTACGCAAAGAGTGAGTTGATCCTGCGTTTCCTTTCGGATTTGGATAACGCTTTTGAGACGGCGGAGCGCACGTATATTCAGCCATATCGCAATCGGTCGGTGTATTCTCTTCAGCGTGCACTTGGATGTGAATACAGCGGATTTTCCCGCGAATACCGTGCGGAATCGATTTTACATGACGGAGCAGTATCTGCGAAGGAGCTGCAGTTTTTACGTGAGCTTTATACGGATATCGATAAATTGTTAAGATCTTTTTCGGACGACGCGCTCGCGGTATTCCCTGTTGACACTCCTTCTTACGGAAAGATCCGTTATGAATTTGCAGCGTTTCTTGAAAAGTGGACCGATTGGGACCGTTACTCCCCGGCGCCGTATGCGCTGCTCGAAACGTAACGAAACAGACACCGTAAGGTGGTGCTCGTGCGTTCGGAAAGAAGATACGGCTGTTTTTGAAATCTAGCTGCGGTGCTGCCGCAGCAATGATATAACCGATTGAATAATGCAAGATTAAAAATGGAGCAGTTATGATTTTTGGAAAACATATCAATCGATATTATCTTCGATATGCATGGGTACTGTTGTTGGGAATCGTATCTCTTGTTGCGGTCGATTATTTTCAGCTTGAGATCCCTGAGTTTTACAATTATGTGGTAAACGGTTTGACAAACGGTGTCGTTGTGGTTGACGGACAGTCGATCCCGTTTGACATGGACTTCCTTTTGGACAGCATTTGTCGTCCGATGCTTCTTATTATTGCAGCAATGGTAACCGGAAGATTCCTTTGGCGTATTTGTTTTTTCGGTGCAGGTGTGAAGCTTGAGACCGATCTGCGAAACAGAATGTTCGATCATTCCAAGGACCTTTCTCACGAGTATTATCAGGTCAATAAGGTTGGCAATCTGATGTCTCTTTATACAAACGATCTTGATACTGTTCAGGAATGCTTCGGATGGGGTGTTATGATGTTCTGTGACGCATTGCTTCTCGGGGCGCTTGCCATCTATAAGATGTGGAAGATGAACCGAATGATGACAATGCTGTCCTGTTTACCGCTCCTCTGTCTTTTGGCTGTTTCTGCCGTTATCGGTCACAGCCTGATGAAAAAATGGGACAAGCGTCAGGAAGCATATTCCGATCTTTCCGATTTTTCGCAGGAGAGCTTTTCAGGCATTGCCGTCATTAAGGCATATGTCAAGGAAGCAAAGGAGCTGATGGCGTTTCGTCGGCTCAACGAAAAGAATGAGGTCGTCAATATCGATTATACAAGAACCAGTGTGCTTTTGCGTATCTTTGTAACGTTATTTGTGGAATCTGTGATCTGTGTTATTCTCGGTTACGGCGGATACCTTGTATACAACGGCATTTTCGATGCGGGTAAGCTTGTAGAGTTTATCGGATATTTTACATCGGTCGTCTGGCCTGTCATGGCGGTATCCGAGCTCATCGATATGACCTCCCGCGGACGTGCGTCCTTGCGCCGTATCGGAGAGCTTTTGGATGCACCGATTGATGTCTGTGACCGCGAGGATGTGACATCACTTGAGAAGATCCGCGGTGATATTGAATTCCGTAACCTTACCTTCACCTTTTCCGACGGCGAACATCCCGCACTTGAGAATGTTTCCTTCCGTATTGAAGCCGGAGAGAGTGTTGGTATCGTCGGCAAGACAGGCTCCGGAAAAACTACGATCGTGGATCTGATTTTACGTATTTATAATATTCCGGACGGCATGCTGTTTATTGACGGTCATGATGTCAATTCGCTTTCGATTCGGAATATACGCGAAAATGCAGCCTATGTTCCGCAGGACAATTTCCTTTTCAGCGATACGATCAAAAACAATATCGGATTTTACACAGATGAAATCGTTGACGAGGATGTACGCGATGCGGCAAGACTTGCGGATGTCGACGGAAATATCTCGCAGTTCCCCGAAGGGTACGATACAGTGCTCGGGGAGCGGGGTGTTACGGTATCCGGTGGACAGAAGCAGCGTATTTCCATTGCGAGAGCTCTTATGAAGGATGCACCGATTCTGATCCTTGACGATTCGGTTTCCGCGGTTGACACAAAAACAGAGCAGACGATCCTTCAGAACCTCAAATCTGAGCGAAAAGGAAAAACGACCATTCTGATCGCCCATCGTGTAACCACGGTTGCGGGCTTGGATAAGATCATCTATATCGATGAAGGCAGGGTCAGCGCGGTCGGTACACATGAATTGCTTTGTGAGAGCTGTCCCGATTACCGCAGAATGGTAGAGCTTCAGCGGCTTGAGGACGAGGGAGGTGCGGCCGATGCGTGAGTTTTATCCCTTGATTGTGCTTGGCGGAGTAATCGGTATTGCATCGATTCTCTTTATTCTGGCATATGTATTTATGAAAAACAAAAACGAGGCGATCGGCTTTGATCGGAAAATGAACGATTCCGAGATCGTGAAGCGTCTGCTTCGTTATGCACGTCCACACATCGGAATGTTTGCCGTTGTGCTTTTGATCATGGCGCTGACCATTGCCTACGATCTGGTTTCTCCGATGCTCGTCGGACAGATCACACAAATGGTTTCGGATGACTTTGCATTGAATCGGCTGTGGATCCTAGTCGGTGGGTATGTATGTCTGCTGCTGCTTTCTGTGCTGTGTACCTATTCTCAGGCGATCATTTTGCAGAAGATCGGACAGAGGATTCTGTCGGCACTGCGCGAACGCGTTTTTGTACATATTGAAAGTCTTTCTCATGAGCAGTTTCACCATATTCCGGTCGGTAAGCTTGTGACACGCGTCACAAACGATACAAATGCCATTTCCATGATGTTCACAAACATTCTTGTCAATTTGATCAAAAACAGCTTTGTAATTGTCGGTATATTGATTGCAATGTTTATGATCAATATACAGTTGACATTGATGGTTTTGTGCTTTGTGCCGTTTGTTGTTCTGTTCACTGTGATCTTTCGCAAGTTTTCCAGAAAAGCGTACCGAGAGGTAAAGGACGGAACGACCGATATCAACACCTATCTTTCTGAGAATCTTTCGGGAATGAAGATCACACAGATCTTCCATCGGGAAGCACGAAAGATGACGGAATTCAAGCAAAAAAGCAGAGTGCTTGGCCGTGCAAAGATGCATCAGATCTTTGTTTTCGGTATTTTCCGCCCGATGGTGTACGTGCTTTATATCTCCTCCGTGCTCTGTCTCTTTTATATCGGCGGCAGAGGTTATATAAACGGACTTTCCTTTATGGGACAGGAGATCACAGCCGGAATTCTCGTTACATTCTATATGTATATCTCCAAATTCTTCAATCCGATCCAGAATCTTGCAGAACAGTTTAATTCACTGCAATCTGCGTTTGCATCGGCAGAGAAGATCTTCTCGATCCTTGATATGGTTCCGACGATGCAGGACGCACCGGAGGCGATCGAGCTTGACGAGGTACGCGGCGATATTGAATTCAAAAATGTATGGTTTGCGTATAATGATGAGGATTGGGTGTTGCGGGACGTCTCCTTCCGTGTTGAAGCAGGACAAACGGTGGCATTTGTTGGCTCGACGGGTTCCGGAAAAACAACGATTCTGTCGCTCATTTGTCGCAATTACGAGATACAAAAGGGCGAAATTCTCATAGACGGTATCAATATCAAAAACATCAAGATCGCATCGCTTCGCCGCCATTTCGGACAGATGCTTCAGGATGTATTCCTTTTCTCGGGCACCATACGGAGCAATATTTTGCTTCGAATGGAGGGAGTATCCGAGGAGGAGCTGGAGACGGCATGCCGATATGTCAATGCGGACAAATTCATTGCTAAGCTTGAGAACGGACTTGATGAGCAGGTCCGTGAGCGCGGGAATAACTTCTCTGCGGGTCAAAGGCAGCTGATCTCATTCGCCCGTACGATCATTCACAAGCCGTCGGTGATGATCCTTGACGAGGCAACCGCCAATATTGACACAGAGACGGAGCTTTTGATTCAGGACTCCTTGACGCGCATGATGAAGATCGGAACGATGCTGGTCGTCGCGCACAGACTTTCGACGATCCAACATGCCGACAATATCATTTTGCTCTCGCACGGCGAGATCATGGAGCAGGGAACACATAATCAGCTGCTTTCGCTGAAGGGTCGCTACCATAAGCTTTATATGCTACAGTATCAAAAGGAATCTACGGGAATGCAGTGATCCAAGGTGTCCGAATGAAATCATTCGGACACCTTTTTGTTTCGAATATATTGATATAAAAATGATAATTTATGCTATGTGCCCATTGAAAAAGAGAAAAAGATATGATATAATGTGTAACAGTAGTATACGATCGTGTACGATTAAGAGAAACTGTCATATGACAGTCGGAATGAGAGGAAACAGTACGATGAATGTCGCAAAGAATCATACATCGCATCCGATATATGTGTCACTGTATGAAAAAGCAATGCCGGACACTCTGTCTTTTGCTGAGAAGGGTGCACTTGCACTCGAATGCGGGTATAACGGTATTGAGATCAGCGTGGACGAGACGGATGCACGCTTGGCAAGAGTTCTTGACCCTGTGGTTAAAAAAGAGATCTTGCAAGAGATCCATTCTTCGGGGATTTCGGTAAAAACCATGTGCTTGTCAGGACAGAGACGTTTTCCCTTCGGAAGCCGTGATGCAGAGATCCGCGAAAAGAGTCATGAGATTATTTGTCGTGCGATCGATTTTTCATATGATGCAGGCATTCGTGTGATCCAGATTCCGGGATATGACGTGTGGTATGAGGAACGCGGTAAGGATACGGAAGCTTATTTTGCTCAGGGGCTCGCGCGCGTCATACCGTATGCGGCTGCCGCAGGTGTGATTCTCGCATTTGAAACGATGGAAAACGATTTTATGAATACATCCGCAAAAGCAATGAAGTATGTTGCCGATATTGCGTCCCCCTATTTGCAGATCTACCCCGATCTTGGCAATATCCGTAACGGAACAGACGATCCGATCTCGGATTTGCAGTCTGCCAAGGGACATATCGCCGCTGTCCATTTGAAGGAAACTGTTGAGGGTGTTTTCCGTAATATGGAATATGGACAGGGAAGAGTCGATTTTGTTGGCTGTATGCGTGAGCTGATGCTGCAGAATGTCGGTATTTACAACTGCGAATTCTGGTATGACGGCAAGACCGATCCTGCGGAATTGATTACAAGAAACCGTCAATATATCGAAAAGTGTTTTCTTGATGCGAAAGGAGAAATTTCATGAGCAAGTATCTTCTCGGATTGGACAACGGCGGGACCGTTTGTAAGGCAGCTGTGTTTGACGAGAATGGCCGCCAAATCATGAAGAAGGGGATTCAGATCCCCTTGAATGTCAACGAGGACGGCCGCACGGAACGTGACCCCCATGAGATCATAGAAAAGAATTTTGCTCTGATTCGCAGTATTACAGAGGAGCTCGATGGGCCCATTGCCGCAATCGGTCTTTCCGGACACGGAAAAGGACTTTACATGCTGGACAAGGCCAACAACCCTCTTGGAAACGGCATCGGTTCCACAGACTCACGTGCGCTACAGTATGAGTTGGATGCGATCACAAGCGGTCTCTCTGCGGCGGTCTATCCTTATACCTTTCAAAAGGTTCTCGCATGTCAGCCTGTTTGTTTGCTCCGTTGGTTGAAGGAAAACGACCGTGCACTGTATGATCGGATCGGTTCTGTTTTCTCCGTCAAGGACCTTGTCGGCTATGCGCTGACGGGTGAGGTCGCAGCGGAAATTACCGATATGTCGGGTACAAATCTGCTGTCGCTTGCAAGCGGCACCTATGATGCCGCTTTGACAGAAATGTTCGGTATTCCCGAAATTTTTGAATGTCTGCCCCCATTGATCCGTTCCTTTGATGTTCGCGGCTATGTAACGGAGAAGGTTGCAGAAAAGACGGGGCTTCCTGTCGGCATTCCCGTTTCCGGCGGTATGTTCGATATCGATGCTTGTGCGCTTGGCGCGGGAACATTTGCCGAAGGCGATCTTTGTGTTATTGCGGGCACATGGAGCATCAATGAGTATATCACGTCCACCCCGGTTAAGGAAGCGTCTATGAACTCCTTCTGGTGTGTTGACGGATTTTATCTTGCAGAGGAGAGCAGTGCTGCTTCTGCAGGTAATCTGGAGTGGATGCGCGGTATTCTCAAGGACCGCAGCTATATGGAGTTGGATGCTTTGACAGAATCGGTTCCCGCACAGAACAGCAGCGTCGTATTTCTCCCGTTTTTGTACGCATCCAATTTGGATCCGCTTGCGAAGGCTTCGCTTGTCGGGCTTGAGAGCGGATACGGTGAGGGAGAGGTGATCCGTGCGATTTATGAGGGGGTCGTCTTCTCGGGATATACACATCTGGAAAGATTACTTGACAGTATGCAGACACCGCCGAAAAAGATCAAGCTGGCAGGCGGCGTCGTCAACTCCCCTGTGTGGACACAGATGTTTGCCGATGTTGCCGGGATTTGTATAGAAACTGCAGAAAAAACAGAGCTTGGCTGCAAGGGTGCGGCAATGTCTGCGGGAATTGCGGCAGGTATTTTTGCAGATGCGCGTGCGGCGGTTGAGGCGTGTGTCCGTCCAGGTACTTTGGTAGAACCGAACCCTGAAATGACAAAGATCTATCGCCAAAAGTACCGCTTATACAGAAAAACAGAAGAAGCACTTCGTCCTGTATGGCAGGAGATGAAGGAATTCAAAAAAAACGGAAAGGAAGCATAAGATTGTGTTGGAAAAATTAAAGGAAGAGGTGTGCAGGGCAAATCTTGCACTTGTAGAGCATAAGGTTGTAATTTTTACGTGGGGTAACGTCAGTGCGATCGATCGCGAAACGGGACTCGTTGTCATCAAGCCCAGTGGTGTCGATTACAGCGTGATGAATCCGGAGCATATGGTTGTAGTGGATATTGACGGAAACGTTGTGGAAGGCGATCTGAGACCCTCTACAGACCTTCCCAGCCATCTTGAGCTGTATAAAGCATTTCCCGATGTCGGCGGCGTTGTACATACACACAGCTTGAATGCGACTGCATGGGCACAGGCAGGACGTGAGATCCCGCTTTACGGTACAACACATGCAGACTATTTTCATGGCGCGATCCCCTGTACAAGAGCGCTTACCGATGAGGAGATCAACGGTGAGTATGAGAAGAATACCGGTATTGTCATTGCAAAGCAGATCGGAGATGTTCCGCCTCTGACACTTCCGGGAGCACTTGTAAAATCTCACGGTGTATTTGCGTGGGGCAAGGATGCCGATCAGGCAGTTCATAATGCCGTTGTCATCGAAGCGGTTGCTGACATGGCGTATAAGACTGAGCTTATCAATCCCAAGGCAACACCTGCCTCTGAAGCATTGGTTGAGAAGCATTACAACCGTAAGCACGGTAAGAATGCTTATTACGGACAGAAATAAAAAAAGAGAGCCGTATCGATCGTTTGATCGATACGGCTGTTTTTTATTCAACAAAATCAAATTCGAAATCGTAGATGGAGACTGCATCGCCGTCCCTGACACCACCCTCACGCATTTTTTGGAAAACACCGGAGGAGCGAAGAACACGGTCAAAGTAATTGAGGGACTCACGGTCCTCAAAATTGACAGATCCAACAAGATTGTACAGCCAATCCGCTTCGACGACCCAGACCTTATTTTCACGGCGAAGCACGATGTCATGATTACCGGGCTCAACGGTAGGCTGCGGCTCTACATAATCGGCATCATAGATGGTCAATGGCGGGAGATCGCGAAGCTTTTCTGCGGCGAGATGTACCATCTGCTTGACATTTTCGCCTGTGGCGGCAGATACGTAGATCAGCGGGTAACCGAGCGATGCGACGTACTGTTCAAATTCGGAAAGATCTGTATCGGGGGGAAGAAGATCCCGTTTATTTGCAACGACGATCTGCGGACGGGATGCGAGATCCTCGGAGTATCTTTGAAGCTCCTCGTTGATCAGTGCGATATCCTCGATCGGATCTCTGCCTTCACTTCCCGCAACGTCGACTACGTGCAAAAGCAGTCTGCATCGGTCGACATGACGCAAAAAGTCGTGGCCGAGTCCCAAACCGTCGGAGGCTCCCTCGATCAAACCGGGAATGTCCGCTGCGACAAATCCGCTTTCACCGCCCGTGGAGACAACACCGAGCACGGGGGAAAGTGTTGTGAAATGATAATTTGCAATTTTTGGCTTCGCTGCGCTGATCATGGAGAGGATAGACGACTTTCCAACATTGGGAAGACCGACAAATCCGACGTCTGCGAGCATCTTAAGCTCAAGCGTGACCTCCATTTCTTTTCCCTTGAGACCCGATTTTGCGAATCGGGGGATCTGACGTGTCGGCGTGGCAAAATGTCGGTTGCCCCATCCGCCGTTTCCGCCTTTCAAACAGACAAACGGGCCGCAATCCGACATATCCTTGATAATCGCGCCTGTTTGTGCATCACGGATAATGGTACCTGCGGGAACGGGAATGATCAGGTCCTCCGCTGTTGCGCCGTGACACTTTCCGCCCTTTCCGTTTTCACCGTTCTTTGCAATGAATTTCCTGTGATAGCGGAAATTCAGCAAGGTATTGGTTCCCTCATCGATGACAAAGACAATGTTACCGCCGCGCCCGCCGTCACCGCCGTCGGGGCCGCCCTCTGCAACATATTTTTCACGGTGGAAGGAAACTGCGCCGTTTCCTCCGTCACCGGCCTTGATATAAATTTTTACCTGGTCGATAAACATAAGCAATTTTGAATTTCCGATAGGAAATGCCTTTCTGATAAATATTTACGGTCTCCTGTTTTATGAGAGCATTTGTATCAAGTCCTCTTCCGAGAGTACGGGAATTCCCAAAGACTCCGCCTTCGTCAGCTTGGATCCTGCTTCTGAACCGGCAAGAACATAAGAGGTCTTTTTGGATACAGAGGATGTGACCTTGCCTCCGTGTTGTTCGATCAGCTGTGAAGCCTCGTCGCGGGTCATGCTTGGCAGCGTACCTGTCAAAACAAAGGTTTTGCCTGCAAGAGAATCCGTTGTGACCTGCATGTCATATGACATTTTTACCCCGGAAAGCGCAAGTCTGTCTATGAGAATACGTGTTTGTTCGCTTGAAAAATAGTCGATGATATTGCTTGCCGTAACGGAGCCGATATCATTGATGGCACAGAGTGTTTCAAGGTCGGCAGAGAAGAGCGCTTCGATATTGCCGAAATGCTTGGCAAGTGTTTGTGCCGCCTTCTGTCCGACCTCGGGGATACCGAGCGCGTAGATCAGGCGGTTCGCACCTGCATTTTTGGACGCAGAAATAGAGTTGATCAGGTTTTCTGCCGATTTTTTACCCATACGTTCCAAACCAATGACGGCTGCCTCGGTCAACGTGTACAGATCGGCCGGAGAATGAACAAGCCCTGCTTCGCGCAGCTGCTTGAGGACCTGAATCCCAAGCCCGTCAATATTCATCGCATCCCGGGAAACAAAGTGTGCAAGGCTGCGAAGCAGCTGTGCGGGACATCCATTGTTGAGACAACGTGTCGCAGCCTCGTTTTCATCGCGGTAAACGGGAGCGCCGCAGGAGGGACACCGATCGGGCATCTCGTAGATTTTTGCATCGATAGAGCGACAGTCCATCTTGACACCGAGCACTTCGGGGATGATGTCACCTGCCTTTTGTACATAAACCGTATCGCCGATACGAATATCACGATCGTGAATGAAGTCGATGTTATGCAGTGTTGCACGGGAAACCGACGTTCCTGCAAGACGGACGGGGGAGAGGACTGCGTTCGGTGTTAATACACCTGTCCGGCCGACCTGAACGACGATGTCAAGCAGAGTTGTTTCCTTGACCTCAGGCGGAAACTTATAGGCGACCGCCCATCTGGGTGTTGAAGCGGTCTCTCCTAGAATCACTCGGTCTGCAAGACTATCAACTTTAATAACAACACCGTCAATGTCGTAGGGAAGGGATGCACGTTTTTCCCCGATTCTTTCGATGGTATCGATGATAGCATCGACATCGGAAAGAACGGTACGCTCCTCGATGACAGGGAACCGAAGCTGTTCTAAGAAATCAAGGCTCTCGCTGTGACCGGAGAACGTAACACCCTCAGAGGCCTGTACATTGAAAACAAACAGATCAAGGCCGCGTTTTGCCGTAACCTTGCTGTCAAGCTGGCGCAGAGATCCGGCAGCGGCGTTTCGGGGATTTGCAAACAGAGATTCTTCATTTTCCTCGCGTTCCTTGTTGAGCGCCTCGAATCGGGAACGTGACATATATACCTCGCCGCGGACCTCAAGAAACGGAATATTGTTCCGTTCAAGCGTCTTTGGAATGGATTGGATCGTTAAGAGATTTGCGGTAACGTTTTCGCCTGTTGTTCCGTCTCCGCGTGTGGAGCCACGTACGAGCTTACCGTAACGATATTCCAACGAAACGGAGAGACCGTCGATTTTACATTCCACGGAGTAAACCGGCATATAACCGAGCGTCTCTGTGGTACGTGCCAAAAAGGAACGAAGCTCGTCATAGGAAAAGACGTCCGTCAGGCTGCCCATGCGGACATCATGAGTCACTTTTTCAAAGGAAGCGGATGCCTGACCGCCGACATGCTTGGTCGGGGAGGTGGGATCATCTGCCTCGGGGTACTGTGCCTCCAGTGCAACGAGCTCATAAAACATACGGTCATATTCCGCATCGGAGATCTCGGGAGCATCGTCGTTGTAGTATTTGTTTGCATAGTAGTCAATCTGCTCACGGAGCTTTTGGATCCGCTGAAGAATCTGTTCCGGTACTGCCATGATACACCATCCTTTCCATGCCTCGCCTGATAGGTTACTTCCATATTAGTATACCATAATATCGTTCTTTTCACAAGGTTTTTTCCGAAAAAAGCAAAACGAATTCTGTATTTCTCCACATTTCGTCTTGACAAGGGAGCGCTTTGCGGGTATAATTTGAATAAAACACGATCTGTTTTTTGCATGGTCGATCTATTATATAAAATATTTATTATGTTCTAAAAGATAACGGAGGCTTACTTGGAAATTTCATTACCGACTGAATTTTGTGAACGTATGCAGCGTTTACTTGGTGACGAAGAATATCGCTTATTTATGGAGTCCTTTGAAAAAAGCGCGCAAAAAGGGCTGCGGATCAATCCGTACCAGTGGGATAAAAAAGACGAGATAAGCGTGAAAATCGGTCTTCCCATGCGGCCGATCTCGTATGAAAAGAACGGCTTCTTTCTCGATCACACCGAATCCGGTATCGGGAATCTGCCGTTGCATCATGCAGGTGCGTTTTATATTCAGGAGCCGGCGGCAATGCTTCCTGTTGCGGCAGCGGCAATTCGCCCCGGAGACTATGTTCTCGATGTATGTGCAGCTCCCGGCGGAAAAAGTACACAGATCGCTTCTGCCATCGGTCCCACAGGACTTCTTTGTTCAAACGAATTTGTTTTATCAAGAGCAAAGATCCTTATGTCAAACATCGAACGGCTGGGTATCCCAAACGCAATCGTGACCAATACAGACGCTGCCCACCTTAAAGAATGGTACCCGCGCGCCTTTGACTGTGTTTTTGTTGATGCACCGTGCTCAGGGGAGGGGATGTTCCGAAAGAATTCTGCGGCAATAGCAGAATGGTCTCCGCAGAATGTTGCGATGTGTGCAAAACGTTCCCTTGAGATTTTATCGGACGCGTCAGCGTGCCTGCGCGAAGGTGGACTGCTTGTATATTCCACGTGTACCTATGCGGTGGAAGAAAATGAAGAATTGATCGCACAGTTTTTAGATGCGCATCCTGATTATACAGTGGAGATTTTGCCGGATGCGGTTCGTCAAGCGACGTCATGCGGTATTCAAATCCCCTCTTGCCGTGAGGATCTGCGCCGTGCAGCGCGGTGCTATCCCCATATTACAGGCGGAGAAGGACAGTTTGTTTGTGTCATGAGAAAGCATGGAGACGCTCCGCGTGAACAGATCATCACCTCTTGGGAGAAATTGACGTCGCAGGAGCGAACGGCGTCAGATACTCTGTTAAAGGAACTGTTTGGAAAAGGAGAAGTGCCGTTTGCTTTGAAAAAATTCAGAGGAAACCTGTATGCGGTTCCGCCGCAAATGGAGGTTTCCGGTGTTTGCTTCTGCTGTGGTGTAAGATTTGGTGAACTTCGCGGGAATCGCATCGTTCCGCATCATCAGCTGTTCTCGACTTACGGAAAGCAGATGGCCCGTCAGTGGAAGTTCTCCTCGGAGGATATTCGAGTAAAACAATATCTGCACGGGGATACCGTTTCCTGTGACAACACCCAAAAGATTGGGGATGACGGCTTTGGGTGTGTTTTGGTAGACGGCTGTGCGCTTGGCGGAGGAAAAAAGGTTGGAGATATCATAAAAAATCACTACCCAAAGGGCCTTCGCACCAATGGCGTTTAATACTACACTGTATTTATAAATGCTATATAGTATTATGAAAGGCCGATATCAAGAAGCATCATGAGCAAAAATCCCAACATGATACTCAATGTGCCGACAAAAGAGCTTGATTCATGATTTGCCTCCGGAATCAACTCCTCCGCAATCACGTAAAGCATGGTTCCTGCCGCAAGGGATAACATCCAAGGCATAAACGGTTCTGCATTTCGAAAGATGGTGATGGTCAAAAGACAAAAAATAGGTTCCACAATTCCGGACAGGCATCCTTGAATAAAAGCGCGGGCCTTTGTAGATCCGCTGCTGTACAACGGTAACGCAACCGCGGCGCCCTCCGGAAAATTTTGTATACCAATACCAACGGCTAATGCCGTTGCAGTTGAAAAAGCAAGCGGATCCTTATTCTGAAGTGCAATCGAAAAAGATAGACCAACAGCAATCCCTTCGGGAATATTGTGAATGCTCATTGCAAAATGCAGCAATATCGCACGACGTCTGTTGTTTTTTTCAACCATATTATCGGAAGCTGGTTCAGGGCCACCATTTGTGATTTGCTTGATTGCAAGGTCTGATATCAGCAGAAAAAGCGAACCGACACAAATTCCGATTCCTGTGGGAAGCCATGCGGGAATACCAAGCAGCTGCGCACCTTCGATTGCGGGTGTCAAAAGACTCCAGATGGATGCAGCCAGCATTACACCTGCGGCAAATCCGAGAAAGATCCTTTGGAGTACCATATGTGTATTTTCCCGAACAAAAAATACGGCGGCTGCGCCGATTACTGTCATGAAAAACGGGAAAAGAGATCCTGTGACAATGGACAATATCGTCTGCATAAGCGGTGTGATTCCTTTCATTGATGTTGATACGAAGTATTGATACGGTGTGAAGCCGAGAGTGTTATTCTGTTGTTATAGAATATGTAACGGTCACGTGTTATGTTACGATTTAATTAAATCGGTATTTATTAAAATGTTTAAGATATGTGAAAATAGAAGAACGGGAAGCAGGTCTTCCCCTTCGGTCCATTGCTTGCGTATATAGCTTCATAAATGCCGTTTTTCATACATATATTTTAACTCTGCGGAAAAAATACCGAAACACACATTACATGCTATTTTCTGTGGAGGTGACAAGCAATGAAACGTTGTTCACGTTTTCGTGCGTTCGAAAGACGGTTGAAAACGGAAATCCCCGCTGTATTGCGTGTATATTCCGATTGTATGATATCACGCAGTGCTGCGGGACTTTCCTATTATTTGTTGTTATCCTTATTCCCAATGATCGTTTGCTTTTCCATCATCATTACACAGTTTCGTCCAAATGAAGGCGAATTGCTGAAAACGGTGGTTTCCTGGATTGCAAATGATCTTTCCGTAATAGAAGCGTTTACATGGGAAAATCCCGAAAAGGTCTCCTCTATTACGATTTTTACGGTTGCTTTGGTTTTGTTGCTGTCCACATCAGCCGGTGCTTTTCGGTGTCTCTCTCATACATCAACAGATATTCTTCATTCTGTATTTCCCACGCAATTGGTTCATCAGCATCGGCAAACAAACGGAATGATTCGCCTGATATTCAGCTATGTTTTCTCCATTGTTCTTTTTTTCGCAGTTTATATCTCTATTTTCCTCATGGTATTGTGGGATGTTGTCCTTGATTATCTGATAGCCGATGTTCCCGTCTATTTGGTCGATCTTGTGGATGATACTCGATATGGCGTATTGCTCACGATTTTTTTCTGTATATGCTATCTCTTGCAGCTCCTGCTGCTTCCCCGCGGTTTCTCATGGCGTTCTTTGATGCCGGGCGCATTATTCAGCGCGATCGGAATGGGAATTATTACAGCATATTTTTCGGTTTTTATTCGCGGGAGCGCCAAATACTCTCTTGTTTATGGCTCACTTGCCTCAATCGTTCTGATGCTGATGTGGATATTTATGTGCGGAAACCTGATTTTGATCGGAACACTGATCAATGTGGTACACCAATCTGCAAAATAAGAAAGATCCCGTCATTACCTCCGAGAAGGTTTCGACGGGATTTCTTTTTGCTCATGTTATTAAAGATAATTTATAAATACGCATTAATAATTAGGAGACCTGTTCAAGACGAAAGAGCCTCTGCGCATTTTTCCAAAGGATCAGCTCATTTTCTTCGGGCGTAAGATTCAGTGCGTAAAACCTCTCAACCTCGCCTTTCGGTGACCACATGGGATAGTCTGTACCGAAGACCACCTGCTCCGCTCCGTATTGTCGAATGATGGAAGCGGTTTTCTCGGGAGGAAGAAATGCCATTGTGGAGGAACAGTCGAAATACAGATTCTTAAAACCGCGAAGCTGCAGAACAGCCTCATCCCAAACAGAATATCCGCCAAGATGCGCTGCGATGACGGTCAGCCCTTCGAAAATCTCGCAAATCGGACGAAGGCGGTTGGGATTTGACATATCGTACCGTTTATCCCCTGTGTGCAGAAGCACCGGCAGCTGATACTTTTCGCAGAGCTCGTATATTTTCAGACATCGATAATCATCAATTTTGAAGCCTTGCACATCCGGATGGAGCTTTACGCCGCGCAGATCCAGCGCAAGGATCTGCTTCACATCATCCTCAAGATGCTCGGAATCCGGATGAAGCGTACCAAGACCTGTCATGGTTTTTTCGCTGGATTGGACCTCATCCGCAATAAACGAATTGATAGACCCCACCTGCGCAGGCTTTGTTGCGACGGAAAATATCATGCTGTGTGTAATTCCCGCTTCTTTCGTTTCACGGCAAAGTGTAGCTTTTGTTCCATCCTCGCACATGGGAACATCATAAAAGGCTCCTATCCCTTGTACCGCCTTTGCAGCAACCTTTTCCGGATATATATGACAATGACAATCAACAATCGGTGTTTTCACTCAAATTCTCCTTCTTCTGTGTAAACTCAAAAACACATATTATTTTATACCCTTTGCGCGTTCTTGTCAATAGAAATCCGTAATTTCCCAATTTTATGTTCTCCGAAACGGATCTTGTTATTCTTTCGAGGACTTGTGCAATTTGAGTTGACAGATACACGAATCCGTCCCACCGATAAGCTGTTTTTATGACAGAATTCCGATAACCTCTTGTATTTCAAAAGATGTTATGCTATAATTATTGAGCAGACAGATCGATGCTTCAAAATATCTGACAGCTATCCAAGCGAAAGCGATCAGATCCACCCAACAAAAAGATCTGATATGATTGAAGTAAGGTCTCCCGTTTCTGTAATATCGAATATAGAAAGGAAATGCATATGAAAAACATCCCTGCGTCGGTCACCGCTCATATTGAGGAGACCGCCAAAAAACTGAAAAAATATCCAAAGCTCGAGAAGCTCTACCGTAACTGCTATCCAAACACGCTGGAAACAACGGCAGAGATCCTTCCTGACGGCTCCACATTCTTATATACCGGTGACATTCCCGCAATGTGGCTCCGCGACTCCACCGCACAGGTAACACAGTACATGCCACTCATCAAGGATGATCCCGAGCTTCGTTCCATTCTCCGTGGTCTTGTTCAGCGTCATTTCTTCTACATTCAACAGGATCCTTACGCAAATTCCTTCAATATCAGCACAGACGGTCACCATTATACACGCGACATTCCGAAAGCATGTGATTGGGTTTGGGAACGCAAATACGAAATCGACTCCCTTTGTTATTCTATCCGTCTGAGCTATTTGTATTGGAAATCCAGCGGCGATGATTCGGTCTTTGACGAGACCTTTGTCAAGACGATGAACATTATCGTTGATCTTTGGATCACTGAGCAGCACCATATGACAAAGTCCTCTTATTATTTCTACCGTCCCGATACCGACTGGGAGGATACCCTGCACAATGAGGGCAAGGGTGCGCCCGTCAACTATACAGGTATGACATGGTCCGGCTTCCGTCCCAGCGATGACGCTTGTACCTTCGGATACCTGATTGCATCCAATATGTTTGCAGTTGTGTCTCTGCGTCAGCTGAAGGAGATCTTTGCCGCATATCCGAATGCAGGTGGAGATGCTGACACTGTTGCAGCACTTGTCAAAAAGATT
>JAFQMO010000071.1 GCA_017414385.1 Clostridia bacterium | reverse complement strand
GATCTTTGCCTTGTACTCTGCCTTGAACTGATTCGCCAGCTCCTTCAGGTCCTCGGCGGTCAGCTCAACGTCATACTGTACGCCCTTCTCTTCCTTCATGGCGTCGATGAGCTGCTCAAAGTACTTCTTACCGACCTCCATAACGACGTCGGAATACATCTGAATAAATCTGCGGTAGCAGTCATAAGCCCAACGTGCGTTGCCGGACTTCTCAGCCATGACCTCAACGACCTGCTCATTCAGACCGAGGTTCAGAATGGTATCCATCATACCGGGCATGGATGCACGAGCACCGGAACGAACGGAAACGAGAAGGGGATTCTCAAGATCACCGAACTTCTTGCCGGTTACCTCTTCCATCTTGCCAATATACTCGGTGATCTCAGCCAGGATCTCATCATTGATCTTACGGCCGTCCTCGTAATACTGGGTACATGCTTCTGTGGTGATGGTGAAGCCCTGAGGAACGGGGAGACCGATATTGGTCATTTCTGCCAGGTTGGCACCCTTACCGCCAAGGAGCTCACGCATGGTTGCGTTACCTTCGGAAAAAAGGTAGCAATACTTTTTGCTCATGGGTAAAACCTCCATATATAAATTTAATGTACGCTGTCGAAATGACAAACCCAAAGCTGTTAAATTCTTCGCAGTATTCGGTTTGTCAACGATTATTATACCACACTTTTCCTATCATTTCCATACTGTAAATAAAAATTTTACAATTATTTACAATTATTTTACAGTTTCCGGAGCATATACCATTCCCTTCCGTTTGTAGCAGAAAATGTAAAAAAACATAAAAAATCTTGCATCCCGCAAAAAGCTATGATATAATGGGTGTATATGTAAAAATACGGTCATTTTGATCGGATTCACCGATCATACCGCGAGGAAAGCGAGGTGGCAGAACTCCGTGAAAAAGAAGAATCCGCAGACGGACGACAGAAATACAGCCGAAGCTCTTGCTGCGCTTTCCGATGACATCCTTGTCAGAAAAGCCGCAGACGGTAATATGGATGCCTTTTCCTGTCTTGTCAGCCGTTATGAGGTCTTTGTCTACCGTACCGCCTGCCATATCACAGCAAACCGCGACGATGCGTACGATCTTTCCCAAGAGATCTTTCTCAAAATATGGAACGGTCTGTCGCAGTTTCGCGGAGATGCCAAATTTCTGACATGGCTGACCGCCGTCTCCAAAAATGCCGCGGCAGACTGGATCCGTAAAAACAGCCGCCGCGTCAAAACGCTTTCCCTTGACACATTTGACGGCGATGACAATGAGGATGTCCCGCCAAAGGATCCCGCTGATGTCTCTGTACAAACAGACCCGCAGCAGATGCTTTTGCAAGCAGAGACCGCCGATATCCTCCGCGATGCCATGCAGCGTCTGTCGGAGGAGCACTGCATCGTTCTCCGTCTTCGGGATATGGAGGGAATGTCCTATGAGATGATCTCTCAAAGCCTGGGGCTTGAGGTTGGAACGGTAAAAAGCCGACTGTTCCGTGCCCGTTCACAACTCAAAAAGATCCTTGAAGAACTGCATTTTTTTGAATAAAAAGGAACTTTTTCGAAAAATGATCGTCTAATGAATACAGACGGTGCTCCTGTCCGAAAATCTTCTCGACAGAGCGCCGAAAAACGCAGAAAGGATGCCCCGGGAATGACAGTACCCACACAAGAGAACCTTCCGTATGATCCCGCCTTATGCGGTTCCGAAACGGACATGGAGCCGCTATTATATGAATATGTGAGCTGTGAAGCAAATGAAAAGACCGTATCCTTCGTCAAGGAGCATCTTCGATCCTGCGCGCACTGTCAAAGAGAAGAGCAGCGGATCCGAAAAATGCTGCAGACGCTCAAGGACAGTGCACCGGTACCGCAGGGCTCGATTGCAAAGGACGTCATGCAGCGCATCACAGAGCAAAACGAAGCACTGCTCGCTCCAATCGCAGGCGGCATCTCATCCGTATCCGCCAAGATACAGCCAAGCCGTAAAGCAAGAGGTCTTTCCCGCCACACCGTGCAGAGCATCGGTGCGATTGCAGCCGCATTCGCCATCGTGATCGGACTGGTCGGGATCACCCCCTTCCTCACCAAGGTAAACAACACAAACGGGACCGATGCCGAGCAAAAGGGTCCCTCCTATCAAAGTCCCGTGGAGGAATCTTCCTCCGACAGCGTAAGCGACAAGACCGGAAATTGCTCAGAGGAGAGCGTCCTCGGCGGCATGGATACCTCCCTTGGCACATCCGAGAGCACCAACACCCGCTCCGAGGTTGAAACACAAAACGATTATATGGATTCCGCTCCCTCGCCGGAGCAGGATGCTCCCGCACTCGCCCCCGAGGAACCGCCCTGCGAGGAGGCGCCGAGCAAGGCCCCCGCGGATGATACCGTTATAGAAAACGAAAACAAGGCGGAGGATATGCCCGAGCCATCCGAGCCCACCGAAACGATACCATTTGTGAAGGCTGTTTTATATGTTGATCCGCAAAACGAGGCGAGCGTGTATGAGAAGCTCTCCGAGATCGACGGACTTCAAATGGAAAAATCAGACTTGGGTCTTGTGATCACACCTGCCTTGGCGGCAGATACCGTATTCTCTGTCCTTGACGATGCAGGGCTGATCCTGTCGTGGTCGTCGCTCCCCTTCGATACCGCAGATGCGATCCGTATTCTTTGGATGGTATGGATCGATGAATCTCAGCAGACGCCGTCCGAGGTGCCGACCGATCCCACCCCAAACGGACCTGACGCACAGACAGGATCCGAGCAGCCGATCGCTCCCGACACGCCGATCGGATCCGAGGTAACGATCGCACCCGATGCATCCGCGGGATCCGATGTACCGACTGTGTCCGTCGTTGAGCCCGTCCCGTCTGTTGCTCCTACAGAGCCGGTGGATCCCACTCCATCCGTCACACCTGTCCCCGCAGAGCCGCAGGATGTTGAACCAAGCGACGGTGAAGCTTCCGCAGACAGCAGCACGATCAGCAATGCTCTTCCCCCTGATACCGACACTGCAGCCGTTGACGGCGAAACCGTCAGCACCCCCATAGAGGAGCCGTAACCGCAAAAACAAAACAACGCGGCTTTCGAAAAGATCAACCGGAAAGGAATTCAAATGAAGAAAAACGAAACGGCAGAAAAATTGACATCAGCGTTCATGGCTGAGGACCTATTCACAGAGGACAGCGATCTTGTATCCGTTATCGATGCAAAAGAGATCGCCGAAGATGCCGATAAGCCGCGCAGGACACCGTGGTATCTGATGGCAGCATTTTTCCTCCCCATCGTCCTGATGTATCTCATATACATCGGCATGGAGGTCTTCCCGTTCGGTGAAAACTCTGTCCTTGTTCTTGACATGAACGGACAGTATGTCTATTATTTCGAATATTTCCGCGAGATCATCCACGGAGATGCCAGCCTGCTCTATTCCTGGACACGAACACTGGGCGGTGAATTTCTCGGCATCTTTGCATACTACCTTTCCTCGCCGTTTACGTTGATCGTCGCGCTGCTTCCAAAGGCCGTTATGACAGAATCTCTTTTGCTTCTGATCCTTGCAAAGATCGGAATGTGCAGCTTCTGTATGGCTTATTACTTGAAAAAATCCCGCGATGTCGGCAGCTATACCGCCGTTCTCTTCGGTGTCATGTACGCGCTTTGTGCATACGGTGTCATTCAGGCGATGAATACGATGTGGATCGATGCCATGTATCTGCTCCCCATCGTGCTGCTCGGATGCGAGCGGATGATCAAAGGAAAAAATCCCCTTCTCTACTGTCTGACGCTCGCACTTCTGATGCTGACCAATTACTACATCGGCTTCATGGTCTGTATCTTCCTTGTCCTGTATTTCTTCTTTTACTATTTCTCACAAAACGAGCTGCGCCTCTCCTCCTTTTTCAAGGCAGGTCTTCGCTTTGCGCTATACTCCCTGATCGCCGCAGCCATCGCATCGATCATTCTCATCCCCGCATATTACGGTCTCACATTCGGAAAAACGACCTTCCAGAATACCAACTACGAATTTCTGCAGCGCTTTGATTTTCTTGATCTGTTGACAAAATTCCTTCCCGCATCCTATGATACCGTACGTCCCGAGGGACTTCCGGTCGTCTATTCCGGTCTTTTGACGCTGCTCTTTGCGCCCCTCTTCTTCATCGCACCCGGGATCAAAAGCAGAGAAAAAGCAGGCGCCGGTATTCTTGTCGTTCTGCTCGTTTTGAGCATGAATGCCTCCACCGTCGATATCTTCTGGCACGGTCTTTCCAAGCCGAATTGGCTCAATTACCGATACAGCTTCATCCTTTGCTTCTTCCTCATTTCACTTGCCGCGCGCGCCTTCGACCGCTTCGAGGCAGTCATGGAGGATGCTTTCTCCGCAAAACGTGCAAAGGATGCGCCGTCCCCCGTCAACCGGATTGCATTCAAATCGCTTCTGGTCGTTGCCATCGCGCTGTTTGCCATGATCATCATGATCCAGAAGGAGGATTATGATTATCTGAACGATTTCACAACCATCTGGGTATCCCTTGCTTTCCTTGGGGCATACCTGATCGCACTTCACCCCATCTCCTGCGGAAAGTCCAAAACCGCAGGTAAGGCATTCCTGCTCGCACTTTGTGCCGGAGAGCTGTTTGTATCGGGGCTTTGCGATCTTGTCGCACTTGACAAGGACGTCGTCTTCTCCAACCGACAGCCCTATGCCAACTTTATGGCGCGCTTCCGTCCCGCCGTTGAGCAGGTCCTCTCCGGTGACGATATGCTTTACCGCATGGAAAAAACCGTGCACCGAAAGGTCAATGACAATATGGCGCTCGGTATCCGCGGTATCTCTCACTCCACCTCCGATCTGAACGCATCGGTCATCAAATACCTGAACACATTGGGGTACGCTTCCCGTTCCCACTGGACAAAATATCTTGGCGGAACGCCTGTCTCCGATGCATTGATCGGCATCAAATACCTGATTGCAGAGGAAGAGGTCAGCCCCCTCTATGAGGAGGTCGGCACGTCGGGAGATCTGTTCATTTACAAAAATCCCTATACACTCGGTGTTGTCAATACCGTCTCCGCAGATCTGCTCACATATGATGCAGAAAGCAATTCAACGCCATTCCTCCGTCTGAACGATCTTGTCACGCGGATGCTCGGTGCGGAGGAAACCGTGGAGCTGTTCAAGCGTGTCGTTGTCGATGAGATGGATTATAAAAACTGTGATTGGGGCAACGTTACCGGTCACAAGAGCTACTCTCCTATAGACCCGGACAAGAATGCCTCCGTCTCCTTTATCTTTGATGCACCGACAACGGGAGAAATCTTCGTATTCTTCCCCTCCGAGTATCCCCGTGATGTCGACCTGACACTCAACGGCGAGGATTGGGGCACCTATTTCGGAAATGAAACACGCCGCATCGTATCTCTCGGCACGTACAATGCGGGAGATGCGATCACCCTTGAGCTGATCCTGCAAAAGGACAATCTCTATCTTGCAACCTTTGTCGACTATTTCTATTATCTTGACGAGGAGCTCTACAAGGAGATCATGCCGCAGCTGCAGGCATACGCCATGAATATCTCCAAGTGGGACAATACCTTCATCGAGGGTACAGTCAAAACCGATGCCGAGCACACGCTCATCTACACATCGATCCCCTACGACGAGGGATGGCACGTCGAGATCGACGGCAGAGAAATGCCACTGGTCAAGACATGTGATGCGCTGATCGCCGTCGATGCATCGGGCGTTTTCTACGGAGAACACGACATCCGCTTCTCTTATATGCCGGATGAATATGTATATGCCTTCAGCATCTGCTGCGGCGGTATCGTTTTGCTTCTGCTTTCGCTTTTGATCCGTTATCTGAGCAAGATCATCAGAGAACGCAGCGCATTTATCCGTTCGGAAACCGCTGCACGCGATGAAAGCGAAACAGATCTTGCATTTGCCGAGCTTTTGAAGGAAACCGAGCATCCGAGCCCGGAGCAGCCGCCCGTGCTTCCTCCGCCGGAGGCTGTAAGTGCACAAGAGGAGATACCGTCCGAGGAGGATGCGATCTCCATGGAAGAAAGCGTTATTTCCGAGGAAGACGTCACCTCCGTCCTGCGGGATCTGTTCCCCGCCGAGGAGAATGACATCTCCGCAGAGGACACCGATCTCTGATCCTGTCCAACGCATCTCCGCAGACGGTCTGCAAAAAGCGTTCTGCGGCAGGATCACCTGCCGCAGAATTTTTCTCTTTGATATTACACATAAACAAAATCATAACCACCCGTCAAACGGGTGGTATGCACAAGGGCTAAAAGCCCAATACTACCGGCCAGCGGCTCAAGCCGCTGGCTTTCGTATACTCAAGCCTATTGCCCTTGCCACTTTTGCCGCCCTTGAAAGG
>JAFQMO010000070.1 GCA_017414385.1 Clostridia bacterium | reverse complement strand
TATGAGGAGGCGCGCCTCCTCATAGGTGCGGATCTTCGCGCGGTAGATACACTCGGTTTTAAGGATCGAGAAAAAATTTTCGGCTAAAGCGTTGTCATATGGATTTCCACGTCTTGACATTGACGGCGTAATGTGGTATGATTTTGTTAGGCTATAATACGCTTGTGAGGTGTACTGAAAGCCTTGGTCACTGTGGAGCTGCAACTCTGCGGTGACCTTTTCCTTTCTCTTTGCTGCTCTGATCGTAGATAGAACGAGGTTGATATTCTGTTCAGTACCAGTCTTGTAGGCAACAATGCTGTTGTCATAGAGGTCGCGAATGACCGAAAGATACAATACGCCTTGTCCTGTCTTGATGTACGAAATGTCTGTTACCCACTTTTGATTCGGCCGGTCAGCATGGAAATTTCTATTCAGCAGATTAGGATATCTATACAGGTATTCGCTATAATTACGGTACTTCTTGCGCCTTACAACAGAAAGCAGATTGTATTTCTGCATCACGCGAAGCACGGTCTTGGGATCCTTGTGTATTCCTTGTTTTTCAAGCCATATTTGTACTCTGCGATAGCCGTAGGTGCTATGGCTATGCTCCTGACACTCTCGGATCTTTTCGGCAAGCGGAAGATCCCATGCAGGAACGTCCATTCTTTTGACATAGCCATAGTAACCGCTTCTCGATACCTCAAAGAACCGGCACATCTCGCTGACGCTATACTTCTCCCGATGACGGTAGATGACCATATATTTTACGTTTGTCCTCACTTCCTTTCTGTGAGCGAGAGAAAATCCCGCATCAGTTCGTTTTCCATCTCTAATTGCTTGATACGTGCATCCTTACGAGTCAGCTTGTAGCGCAGATCGGCAAGCTTGTCTTCTTCAGTTACAATGCTATCCTTTGCTGGTCTGCCTTTCTTCTTAATGGCTATTCCTGCGGCTATTTTTTCTTGTCGGCGATTGTAGTTGGTGATAAAATTCTCCATCTGTTTTATACTGAATCCAAATTTCTCACATATTTCTCGTCTTGTTTTTCCTTGCGCTCTTAATTCCAATATTTCTTTTTCATAATTCTGTATGTGTCGATATCCTCTGGGCATAAAAAATTCCTCCTATGGTAGATATATCTATTCTACCATAGGAGGCTCTTTTTTTCAATTGTCCGTTTTTAACGGACTTGTGCACATCCGTGCAGTACCCTTTGTCTGCTAAAAAGTGCAACAAATAAACCAAATTATGTATGCAACAAAAATTTGGGTATAAGTCAACAATTATCGTCATTTTTATGCCAAAATCGAGAGTTTCCCTCTATAAAAGCATCATTTCTCAATTCATTGTCTTCATATATTCGCGAGGACTGACGCCCATGTTCTTTTTGAAGAGCTTCGAAAAATGGTAGACATCTGAGATCCCTACAAACGAGCCGATATCCTTCAAGGTATATTTTCCCTCTCGCATCAGCTCAATCGCTTTTCCCAATCGGTACTGTATCAAATACTGCTCGGGAGAAATATGCATATAAGTGCGGAAGATACGGTACAGATATGTACGGTCGATCGAAAGATAATTGCAGATATCCTTCGGCTTGATCCCATTCATATAATTAAACTCAATATAACGGACAGCACGGTCCGCATACGAGGACGGCTGCTGCGTCCGCGTTTTCTTATGACACTTGTTGCGAAGGAGATCAAACACCTCGTAAAGGCAAATCATAAGGCGGTATTGAGAAAGATTCTCTCCGGAGGTCTCAATATAATCAATGCAATTCTTGATCAAGGAGAAGAAGCTTCTGCTGTTCAAATGCAGCACATACGTCTTTTCAGGAACACCGGCATCCAAAAGGCAGCGCTGTGCCGCAGATCCCGCAAAGCCAATCCAGCAGAACGACCATGTGTTTGCAATGTCAGGAGAGGAATAGGTTACCAGATCATCGGGATAAATGAAAAAAAGATCCCCTTCATGCACCTCGTGACGCTGACCGTTTACCTCATAAAAGCCAGAGCCCTTTGTAACATAATGGACCAGGTAATAATCGCGTCGATGTAGGGGACACACAAACTGCGGGCAGCAATCCTCATATCCGCAGTTTACCATGTAAAGCTCGGAGTCGTTTTTGACATTATTGAAGAATTCTTGTCTCATTTTAACCACCTCATATCTATTGTGTATATATTATAGCACAAACATTTTACTTTTGCAACATATATCCGAAAATTTCTACAACATTTTTCCATTTTATTGTATGTCTATGCCCGACTACAAGCAGTTACTCGGTATTTTAGCAGCCGAATGTATCGTTCCTCTGCCGTACTCCGCCCTTTATAAAAGCAAAGCGTTTACACAAGACCGGTGTCAATGTGTAAACGCTTTTTTTGTGCAATTATCAGACCGATGCTTTTGCAAGCTTGAATGAAATGTCGGTAAAGGAAGCTTTCAAGTGCACTACATTCTAAAACGGCACGGAGCCCGTACCGTTTTGATATTATGAAAAATCGTTTTGCGCACCGCGCAAAAACATCTTCGTTTTATTGCTTTGCGGATGCTCGAATACTTCCTCCGGAGTTCCCATTTCCTCAATGACGCCGTCCGCCATGTAGATGATCTTATCTGCAACGTTCCGTGCAAAATCCATTTCATGGGTGACAACGATCATCGTGGTATCACGGTCCTTGAGTCCTCGGATCACTCGAAGCACCTCTCCCGTCAATTCGGGATCCAAAGCGCTTGTCGGTTCATCAAAGCACAAAACCTGCGGTCGAAGAGCAAGCGCTCGCGCAATGGCAACACGCTGCTGCTGTCCGCCTGAGAGCTGATAAGGGTAATTCATCAATTTGTCAGACAAGCCGACCTGATCAAGCAGCTTACGCGCATTGGCATCGATCTCCTCCTGCGTCCCTTTTTTCAAAAGAGTCGGCGCAAGCGTCACGTTTTCAAGCGCATTGTACTGTGGAAACAAATTGAAATTTTGGAAAACAAGTCCGAAATGCAACCGATTCTGACGGATCGTTTCATCACTGAGCGTCGATACGTCGGCACCGTCATACAAAACCTGTCCTCCAACGGTAATGCATCCTTCATCGGGAAGCTCAAGAAAATTGAGACACCGCAAAAGCGTTGTTTTACCGCTTCCGGAGGATCCGATGATCGCTAAGACCTCACCACGATCCAAAGAAAAGCTGATGCCCTTCAAAACCTCTGTTTTACCAAAACTCTTCTTAAGATTGACTGCCTCTAACAATGGCATAATTTAACTCCTAAAATAACTGAGCTTTTTCTCTACCCTGCCAAGCACAATGGTCAGTATTCCAACGAAGACCAAATAGAACACACCCGTATAGAACAGAGGCCAGATCAACGCCTTCGTTGCGGCAAGCTCCTTTGCCTGCTTGATAATCTCACAAACGATAATACAATTTGCAAGCGCCGTATCCTTAATGAGCGTAATGATCTCGTTGGACATCGGCGGTACGATCCGCTGAACAACCTGCTTGAGGATGATCTTACGGAAGATCTGCGATTTGGTCAAGCCAAGCACATACCCCGCCTCATACTGTCCCCTCGAAATGCTTTCAATACCGCCACGATAGATCTCCGAAAAATAGCACGCGTAATTGATGGAAAAAGCGATCAAGACCGCAGCGATCCGTCCCGAATCCTGAATGCCGTAATTGATAAAAAAGAAACGGTCCATACGGCTGAAGATCGGTACATGAAACAAAAGCCCGGGAACATAGTAAATGATAAAGATCTGGAGCATCAACGGCACACCGCGAACGATCCATACGATCACCTTGGAGATCACCTTCACCGGCTTGAATCGGCTCATCGAACAAAACGCAATAGGCAAACCAAGCGGTGCACCGCAAAGCAGTGTCACCGCAAAGATCAGCAATGATATCAGGAAGCCGTCAAACAAAAACGCCGTTACTTCCAAAAATGACATACAACAGTCTCCGCTCTGTAATTACTTCTGATCAGAGAAATCGGTGATCGCTGTGGTAGCGACATCGTACTTTTCAGCAAGACGCGCAATGGTACCGTCAGCTCCGAGCTTCTCAAGCTGCTCATTAACCTTTGCCACCAGCTCGCTGCCCTTCTTGAAGCCGATCGCATAAAACTCAACGTCACTGGAAAGACCGTCGACGATGGTCAGCGCTGCATAGTCACCATTACCGGCATAGCTCTTTGCAAGCTGTGCATCGACAACTGCAAAATCTGCAGTTCCCGCATTGACCTCAAACAGACAGTCAGTCTGCTTTGTAAAGCCCTTTGTGGTTACCCCCTCAAAGGTACCTGCGTATGTTTCACCAGCAGAGCCGCTTTCCACAGCTGCAAGCTTTCCGTTCAGGTCTTCAGCAGATGCAATACCGGAATCGTTCTTTACAACGATGACCTGACGGTTCTCCATGTAATTATAGGAAAAATCAACCTTTTCGGAACGAAGAACACCGTCATCGTCTGCGGTATTCGCAGTAAAGCCGTTCCATACACAATCGATGGTATCGGAATCAAGGTCTGTATACTTGCTGTTCCAATCAATCTCCTGGAAGATGACCTCGTATCCGAGGTTGCCGAATACAGCCTTTGCAAGCTCGGTATCATAACCGACCAGTGTTCCGTCTTCGTCAAGATAGTTCATGGGCGCATAAATGGTATAACCGACAACGATGGTCTCCTTGTTACCGTCTGCGCTGCCCACAGAGCCGCAGCCTGCAAAGCATACGACAACCAGCACAAGTGCCATCAGGAGTGTAAGAATTCTTTTCATGGTTTTTTCCTCACTTTTTTATTGTTTTTCGATATCGGACAGCTTCGCTTCAAGGTCGATCCCTCTCGGTCTCTGTTCCAAAACAACTTTGCATGAAAACTGTCCGCAGCATCATTATATCACCTTTTCCATATAATGTCAATAAAAACTTTCGCGCTTTAACACAGTATTTCTTTTTCCGGCCAAATCAAAAGCTTCTTTTCGGCCCCTCTCTTCGCGTTCTTCCTGAAAAATCTTCAAAGCCAATCCCGATTCAAACGGAAAACCCGAGCAAATTGTGAAAAAAACTTGACTTTTATAGGGTTTCGGATTATAATATCTCATGTTGTCGTTTCCAAAAAAGCAACCATTTTCTTCGGAGGAATATTCATGAAACGTGATACAGAAGCCATGTATGCCTCGATGCATCCATGGAAGCTCTTTTTCATTATTGCGTTTCCCGGTATGATCAGTATGTTTGCCATGTCGATATACAGCATCATTGAGGGGGCGTTTATCGGTCAGCGTCTTGGAGAGAGCGCGTTTGCCGCAGTGAACATCGCATTCCCTCTCGTCATGATCAATTTTTCACTTGCCGATCTGATCGGTGTCGGTGCTTCCGTTCCGATCTCCATTGCACTTGGCAGAAAAGATCATAAAACGGCAAACAACATTTTTTCCTGCTCCGTGATCATGATCTTCGCAGCATCCGTTATCATGGGACTTATCATGATGTTTGCAGCGACACCGCTTTGCCGTATGATGGGCGCTGACGATGCGCTTCTTTCCACCTCAGTACGTTATCTTCGAACATGTGCGCTGTTCGGACCGCTTGCATCGATCTTTTTTGCAATGGACAATTATCTGCGTATCAGCGGTTATGTTAAGACAAGTATGGTCATCAACATCTGCTCCAACCTCTTGACCCTCGCCCTCCTGGCGCTCTTTCTCATCGGCTTTCACATGGATGTCACAGGATCGGCCCTGGCAATCTCGATCTCCATGTGTGTGTGTTCCCTTGTCGCGATGATTCCCTTTCTGAGAAGAAAAACACTTCTCCAATTCGCAAAGCCGAAATTCCACATCGCCATGTTCAAGGAGATCTCGGCATGCGGCTCTCCCGTTTTTCTGAATAACATTTCCGGTCGTATCACCTCGATATTGATGAATATCTCTTTGATGACGATCGGAATCAAGACCTGGGGAGAGGGAGGCGGAACGACCGCAGTTGCCGTCTATGCTGTTCTTATGTATTCCAGCGACCTTTGCTGGCCGCTCTTATACGGTATCAGCGATTCCCTTTCTCCCGCGATCGGCTACAACTGGGGCGCTGCAAGCTATGACCGTGTAAAAAAAATCATTCGGTGTGCGTTTATCGGTACCGGTATCATTGGTCTTGTTTCAACATCGATCCTCTTTTTCTTCTCAGGGACCATTGCTTCCTTCTTTGTCAAGGCGGAGGACATCATGCTCTTCAACGAGTCTGTACATGCGATCAAGCTCTTCTGCTTTGCTTACCTGTTCCGATGGTTTGGGGTAACCACGCAAAGCTTCCTCAGCGCGATCGAAAAACCGGTTATGGCAACACTGATATCCGTCTCCACTGCTTTTGTTTTTCCGATCCTCATGCTGGGAGCACTCTGGTCTCTCGGTCTTAACGGTATTTGGCTGAATTTTGTCGGTGTCAATCTGCTCAGCACGCTGCTCAGCGGCATACTCCTGACACGTGTTGACCGCGATATCAAGAAAAGGCAGACGGAGCTGACCGTGATATCCGACCAATAACGGATCGATCGCGGCTCTTCTTTTCCGTATGTCATAAAAGCACCGCCTCAGATGGCAATACATCCGAGCAATTATCCGAAATCAAGCTTTGTGCTGCATCAAAAAACGGCAAGGACGCTTTCCTTGCCGTTTTTCTTTGTATCCCCGATCATTTTTCTTATCGCGCAAATACATCGATACAGAAGAATACCGATGCTTGTCGGAAATGCATCAGTCAGCCGTTACTTGTGCTGATTGTTCGCCGACCGTGAGTGTATATGCTTCTCCTTTGACAAGCGACGGGCTGCTCAGAATCAAGACTGCAAAGGGGAGCTCCGGCGTACGTGTTATCAAAACATTGCCGTCTTTGTCAGAGAGTGTAATCGGTGTTCCCGCCGCCCGTGATCCTGCATTGACTGCAATAACCCCCTGTGCGGAATCGCTGAATGTCTGCGCCATCATAGTGGAGCCTGTGCCAATAAATGTGCCGCCTGTAATCGCAGCAGTTTTGTCATAGTCGAGCGTCGCAGTATCTCCCTGAACGGGACCTACTACCGTGGTATGCCCGCCGGTAATCTCCAAAGTACCGTTGGCATCTATCCCATCGCCCGAAGAATTGATATATAGTGTTCCTCCCGAAATCAGAATACTGCCGTTCGAACCGGAGGAGCCCCAGCCACCCATGCCGCCGCGTCCGCCGCCAAACATACCGTCTCTTCCGCCCGCACTTCCGCTTTCATCATTACCGCCCGCGGCATTGAGACCGTCATCGGTTGCTGTAAGCGTGATACTTCCGCCGGACACTTGAATATGAAGTGCCTCCAGACCTTCATAGCAGGCTGAGACCTCAATCGTTCCTGCGGCTACATCGAGCTTTTCCTCTGCGTGTATAGCATCGTCACCCGAAGCAATGGAAAATGCTCCGCCGTTTACTACAAGATCGGTATTGGAATGAAGCGCATCATCTGCCGCATCAATGACAAAAACTCCGTTTGAAATGAGCATACCGGTTCCGGATTTGATGCCCTTCATGCTGGTACTGCTATCGTCTTCGGTGCTCGTGGGCGCTTGCGGGGGCCGTCCTCCGCCAAAGCTGTCTTTTCCGCCCATGTACCTGCCCCATCCATCCGATGACTGCGATGTGCCGTTTTTATAACCGCCACCGGCAAGAATATCGATACTGCCGTTTTCAAGCTGCATAAAGGCACCGGAGCTGATGCCGTCACCCTCTGCCTCAATTTTTATGTTACCGCCTGCAATATAAACAAATCCTTTTGATGCATCCTCCTTGTTTTCCGCATGGATCCCATCTTTTCCTGCTGTGACCGTGATCTCCGCATTGACAATACACACGCTGTCATTTGCATCCAAACCGTGAGAGGCAGCGTTGATCGTATAGGCTCCGCTTGTTATGACCAAATCGTCTTTGGAAACGATTCCGTGGCCTGCAGGTGCATTCACGGTCAATGAACCCAAGCCGTTCAGTGTAAGGTCCTGCTTTGAAAAAATCGCAGCATCAATATTGTTTTCGTCAACTGCAATAAACTGTTCACCGCTTGACAGAACATTCACACTGTCCGGTGCGGTCGTCAAAAAGACCTTATCGGCTTCAAGAACATAGAGAGGTGCGGATGATGTACTCGTAATATCCGCACCGTCCAGAACGATCTGAATTTTTGCGGTATCCGATACATTTACGGTAACCGTTCCATCATCGAGCTTTCCGGAGATGATATAGCTTGCATCTTTGGTTATCGTGATCATTGAGCCATCGATTTTTACGCTGTTATCGCTTGCCGCAGCTGTATTGCCGTGCAACTCGATGCGGATACAATCGTTCTCGGAATAACCGATCTCATAATCACGATTCGTAAACATCTCTTCTGCGGAAACCGCAAAGTCTGCTTCAGTGCAAGCACCTGTTTCCGAAGAATCACCTTCATCTTCTCTGTTGGATGAAATATCCTTTTCATTGGTACTCAGTCCTGAATTTTCACTACCATGCCGTGCGATACTGCAGCCTGTGAGCACCCCCTGCATTACAAGCACTGCAAGTAAAACAATTGCTGTACGTTTCATGCGTTTTCCTCCTGTACGATTACAGCTCCGCAACCGTTGTATCCTGTTTTGACACATTGATCTCCAAATTTCCGTTGCGGCACCGAATTTTATCGATCATTTCCTTTTCTCTGCCGGTTTCTCGCAGCGTTATATGATATGTCAGCTTGAACATACTCCCCATGTTGGTCGTTTTCACACGCACAAGCTCGCAGGATGACGTATACTCATCAAAGATGTCATCAAACACACCCAAATAGTCCAAATTTTCCGGAATGGTGATTTGCAAGGTCTTATAAACGGATGCATTCTTTTTTGCCCCGAAATCAAGGCGATTATACAGCATGAAAGCAGCACACAGGATCCATGTAAATAAAAAAGCATATCCGAGGTATCCCATGCCCGCAATCAGACCTGCCCCCATCGCAAGAAACAGTGTACCGATCTCCTTTGCTGTACCCGGGACAGAACGAAAACGGACAAGACTGAAGGCGCCTGCAACTGCAACCCCCGTACCGACATTCCCGTTGACCATCATGATGACGACACATACAACTGCGGGCAGGATTGCCAGTGTTATAACAAAGCTCTTGGTATAACGTGTACGATACATATAGGCAAGCGCCATGATCATACCGAGCACAAGGGATACACCGAGACAGATGAGAAAATCCCCAACATCGATGACTGTGGTAAGATCGGTATCAAATAACCCCTTAAAAAGTGAATCAAGCATAAGTAAGCATCTCCTTTGTATGATTGACATTTTGGTAAATTCGAGGGAAGATCATGGTTTGATACGCCGTTCCGTATTTAGAGAAGGTGGTCTTGAAAATATGCGCCTCCGATAATGCACGAGCCAACCAAAGCGGGATCCCTCCTGCACATTTGACCTCCATCAGGATCTTCCCCTTTGGAAGTATGGGAGACCCGTAAGCCTCGGAGCAAAGAGACAGATCGTCTTCACGGCATAAGATCGTATCATCAAATGTTACACGAAAGCCTGAGCCGTCCCTTGCATAAAAGGCTTCTCTCTCATAAGAGAGGAATACCACAGGATGAAGTGTTTCATAATACGCCATAAAATAGTCAATTTCTCTTTGGATCTGTGTCTGTTTTCCGCATGACATTCTGCCGCACACCCACCCCATTGCCTCGGATTCTGCGAGAGAAATTCTCCGTTTATATACAACATGGTCATATTTCTTTTTTAATTCCACAAAAACCGTGCTGTCAGAGCCGGCGGCTCTACCGTAGCTGCGAACACGCAATTTCTCCTTATAGGCCGGCTTTTCTATGGAGCTTCGTATCAATCTGTAAGTATCTGTATCAAAATAGATATTTCGTATGCTGCTTCGTCCATACTTGTCCAACTCCATATACGGCTCCATAATGGAAAGCAGGTGATCCTTCTGCGTGGCAGTAAGCATATATTTGATTTCATATCGCTGAAAAACTGTTTGAAAGGCCATCTGTATCCTCCTGTTCTGCACCATGTTGGGAATTCTATACCCCGAAACTTAAATGGAGCAAAAAAAAGCCCCTCAAAAAACATTTACTCTTGCATTTTTGATTTTATATCTCAATTAAGGTTAAAAAGTAAAATATATGTGAAATCATGAAATCGGGCGTTCCATCATCGTCGATTTATGGTATAATACTGTTGGGGGGGGAAAATGGATATGCGTATTTTGATTGCCGAAGACGAAAAATCTCTTTCAAGAGCATTGGTGAAAATATTGGAAAAGAATCATTATTCTGCAGATGCCGTGCACAATGGAGAGGATGCATTGTTGTATTTGGAGTCAAACAACTATGACGTCGTCGTCATGGACATCATGATGCCGGTGATGGACGGAATTACCGCATTGAAAAAGCTGAGGGCTGACGGATGCTCCGTTCCCGTTCTCCTGCTGACCGCGAAATACGAGGTAGATGACAAAGTAAGAGGACTTGACAGCGGTGCAAATTATTATTTAACCAAGCCATTCGATACCAAGGAGCTGCTCGCCGCTATCCGAGCGATCACGCGTACACAGCATGAGATCGAATCCAAGCTCACGTTCGGAAATATCACCCTTGATCGAAGCACCTTTGAGCTATTCTCTCCCACAGGCAGCTTCCGTCTTGCCAACAAGGAATTCCAAATGATGGAGATGTTCATGGCAAATCCGCATAATGTTCTGTCAGCGGAACGGTTTATGGAAAAAATATGGGGGTTTGACAACGAGGCAGAGATCAATGTCGTTTGGGTATACATCTCTTATCTCCGAAAGAAGCTGACAGCACTGGGCGCCGACATTTACATCAAGGTATCTCGAAACATCGGATATTCGCTGGAGGAAATCACATGATCCGCAGCCTGAAGCGTAAATTCATACTTCTGACAATGACATCCTTGTTTGCCCTGCTCACGGTAATCGTTGTGGGAATGAACATGATCAACTATCGGGCAGTCGTTGCGGAAGCAGACGACATATTGACCCTGCTCACACAGAACAAAGGTCATTTTCCGGAATTTGTTCCTGACAAGGCAGGAAGATTCCCATTCGGTATGTCGCCCGAAACACCTTATGAATCCAGGTTTTTCTCCGTACTGATGCAGCCGGACGGCAGTATTATTCAAGCCGATACCGGACGGATCGCATCGGTGAATACCAAAACCGCAATTTCATACGCAACGCATGTTATGAAGACAGGCAATCGATGTGGATTTGTAGGCAACTATCGATATATTCGAGATAACAACGGCACATCGGTACGAATCATATTCCTTGACTGCGGCAGACGTCTGCATGCATTCCGCACATTTCTGTCAACCAGTATCATCATCGCACTTACGGGATTCATGATTGTCTTTTTGGCAGTTATCATTCTGTCCGGCAGGATAATACGTCCCATCGCCGAAAGCTACGAAAAGCAGAAGCGTTTTATCACCGACGCCGGTCATGAGCTGAAAACGCCGCTGACCGTTATCAATGCAAACATCGACCTGTTGGAAATGGAGATCGCGGAGAATGAATGTCTTTCCGATATCCGTCTGCAAACGCAAAGGCTGCACGCTCTCACAAACGATCTTGTCATATTGGCAAAAATGGAGGAGAGTGAAGCCGCTTTTCCGATGATCGACCTTCCCATCTCCGAAATCGTGACGGAGATCACGCATTCTTATGAAAAAATCGCAGAAAATCAAGGAAAACACTTTTCGTTCCATATCCAGCCGATGCTGACCTTAACCGGTAATATCAAGTCGATGGAACGCCTGATAACCGTTCTGCTTGATAATGCGTTCAAGTATTCGCCCATTGAAGGCATCATTCACATGGAGATGTCAAAGCAGAATAAATATATCATTTTGAATGTATACAACACCTCTGCCACTTTCATAGAGCGCGAGCAGCTTGCGCATATTTTCGACCGCTTTTATCGCACCGACAGTTCCCGCAATTCAGAAACGGGGGGACACGGTATCGGTCTTTCCATTGCAAAAGCGATCGTCGAGATGCACAAAGGAAAAATTCAGGCTTGGACACAGGATGGTTCCTCCTTTGGAATAACAGCATCCTTTCCCACGGAATGATAGTCATGTACCCAAAGCATATCAAACGCACGTAGCTCTCCCCAAATCTTCAACGAAGAATACGGAAACCGGGATGCTGCTGAACAAAAACAAAGGAGCACAACATGGCAGGAAACCAAAAGATCAAAATCCTATACCTGATGAAGATACTCCTCGAAAATACCGATGACGAGCACGGTATGACTCTGGAGGAGATCACAAATGCCCTCTCCTCCTATGGCATAGATGCCGAGCGCAAAACGCTGTACAGCGATTTTGAAACGCTGAGAGTGTTTGGCATTGACATTGAACAACGCAAGGAGAAGCAGGTGAGGTATCACGTTGTCAGCCGCACATTTGAGCTGCCGGAGCTGAAGCTTCTCGTAGATGCTGTTCAATCATCAAAATTCATCACGCACAAAAAGAGCATTGAGCTGATAAACAAGCTGGAAACTCTAACAAGCAGGAGCTTGGCTCGCACACTGAACCGTCAGGTGTTCGTTTCGGGGCGTATCAAAACAATGAACGAGAGCATATATTATACCGTGGACTACATACACAAAGCGCTTTCGGCAAATAAAAAGCTGTCTTTTCACTATTTTGAGTGGAACGAGAAGAAGGAACGTGTGCTCCGTCATGACGGCAGAATTTACGTTGTAAGTCCCTTCGCGCTGACATGGGATGATGAAAACTACTACATGATTGCCTACGATTCCCACTCCGAGAGCGTACGTCATTACCGAGTCGATAAAATGCTGAACATACAGGTTCTCGACGAAACACGCGACGGCGCAGAGATGTTCCGGGATTTTGATATGGCAGCATACGCCAAGAAAACATTCGGTATGTTCGGCGGAACAGAGGATACGGTAACACTCCGGTGTAAAAATCACCTTGCAGGTATTATTATCGATCGCTTCGGAAGCGACCTGTTCTTTTCAACGGTGGATGACGGGCATTTCGAGGTACGCGTTAAGGTTGTCACAAGTCCGCTGTTTTTAACGTGGGTCATGAACTTTGGTACAGATATGCAGATCGTCTCACCGAACAATGTAAAGGACAAGCTGGTGACGCTTGCCAAGGATGTGATAGCACAGTATGAATCAGATAAATTGTTGTAAAAAAGAAGCTCGGTTGGTACGCTGCCGCGTATGCGTACACGATACTTAGTTCAGGCGTACCATCTCCATAAATTCTCTGAGCAGAAGGATACTCTGTTTGAGGATTATTATGCAGTCAAGGACGAGAAGCAGGCAGATCATTTCAACAGAACCTATACCGGTATGCAGTTGGAACACATCCAAACGCCTGTTTTTCAATTGGTTACTCCATAAACGGTATCAAGACGATCCCGTTTGATCCAAATGATCCTCAAAAAAACGATCGCAGACAGATACATCCATCATCACTCAAGATCAAAGCTGTATAATCAAAGAAACGGCGTTGAAGCAAGCTTGCTCCAACGCCGTTTTTAATATTTCTCAAACATTTCTTCATCAATTCATAAACATTACCGGTGTATGATTTTAATACACAAAAGAAAAAAGAGGACAAATATGAACGAACAAAAAAACTTTCAATACACATATTCCGCACTTCAGAACAAAGAGGTACAGTTCATCCGCCAAAAATACCTGCCCAAGGAAGAAAACAAGCTGGAGCTTCTAAAGCGTTTGGACAACACCGTAAACCAAGCCGGCATGACAGTATCGCTTGTTCTCGGTGTTCTCGGCTGCATGACATTCGGCATCGGTATATGCTTTGCAATGAAGGTGATCGGAAATTCCATATTTCCCGGGATTCTTTTCAGCCTGATCGGTATCGCAGCAATGGGAGCTGCTTATCCGGTATACAGCTCCGCACGGAAAAAGAAGAAAGAAAAGCTGGCCCCGCAGATCCTCGCCCTCGCTGAAGAGCTGATGAAGGGTTAAGACGTGGAGACAGAATTTCAAAGCAGGATGGCTTCTGTGTTTCTATGATAAAGCTGCGGCAATCAGCGATTATTTCGGCAAAAACATCCAGAAGTCAGAGCACGCCCCGAAAAGCGAAAAATCTTTGATTTAACATTTCTCAAATATTTCGCAAAAAAAATCCAAAACAAAAAAATGATATACTCTATTCAAACAAAAGCAAAAAGGAGAACGATATGAGCATCAAAAACTTTTTCAAAAATGCATTCCGTGACATGAAGGAATCCGCAAAAGCACAGCACAAGATCGACTGTGCTAATTTCGCAGCAGCAAAAGCAGAATCAAGGGCACAGTGGGAAGAAGCAAAGGCAATGAGCAGACCCGAGGCCATGAAAAAGCGTCAGCAGGAGCAGCGTGACACACAGATCAAGGAAGCAAACGAACGTATCGCCGCTGCGGAAAAACGTATAAATGAAGCGAAAAACAAATAAAACCATCAGCGGAGCCCCTCGATATTGCAGGGCTCTGCTTTTGTGCATTTTCAAGAGGCAGGAGGGTTCTCTGTGAAACGAAAATACAGCTATCAGGCAGGTGACAAAACCATTGAGCGGGAGTACAACTATATCCCCGTACGGTACATCATCGCCATGCTCATCACGGTATTTGAAATCATGGCGATCATAGGTATTGTCGTTGCCTTTTGTTACTATATCCCTTATTTTTATCTTGCAGCATGGGCAACGGAAATTGCCTGTGTCATCCGTATCATCGCTTCTGACAACAATCCCGACTACAAAATTCCGTGGCTGCTGTTCGTTCTGATCCTACCCATCGCAGGTTTCATGCTGTACTTTCTGTTCTATAACCGGACACTGCAGAAAAGGTTCATCCGGAGATTGCAAGCACTGAAGGACCGCGGTTACAAAAAAGACGACATTTCCCTGCTTGATCAGTTGAGGCAACAGTCTCCCACAGCAGCGGCACAAGCAAAAATGCTTTGTAATATCGCGGAAGCCCATCTGTTCACCAATACCACGCAGACCTACTTCCCTCTCGGCGAGGATATGCATACCGCAATGCTCGATGATCTTCGGTCTGCCGAAAAATTCATCTACATGGAATACTTCATCATTGAGGAAGGCAAGTTCTGGAACTCCATTCTGGATATTCTCAAGGAGAAAGCCGGCTCCGGTGTGGAGATACGTGTCATGTACGACGACATTGGCTGTATGTCTACCCTCCCCGGTGACTATCACAAAGTATTGCGAAAATTCGGTATTCAGGCAACGCCATTCTCACGGATGAAAGGCAACGCCGACAGCGAATTCAATAATCGCAGCCACCGTAAGATCCTTGTCATTGATGGCATGATCGGTTATACAGGCGGCGTGAATATTGCCGACGAATACATAAACGAAATTGTCCGTTTCGGACATTGGAAGGATACAGCGATCCGATTGGAGGGAGAGGCAGTATGGGAACTGACAAGACTGTTTTCTGTGGATTGGGGCATCCAGTTTCGGACGCTTCCCAACGACCGTGATGATCTTTATCCGGCGCAGGAAATCCGCGAAAACTGATATCTGATCCCCTTCGGCGACGGTCCAATCCGATCTATACGCGAAACGTCGGCAAGAGCGTAGTTCAAAATATGCTCTACGGTGCCAAGGAGTCCGTCATTATGACCTCCCCTTATCTCATCATCGACAACGATCTCTGTCAGGATATCGAAAACACCGCGCTGCGCGGCGTAAATATCAAGATCATCGTACCGCACATTCCCGACAAAAAGCTGGTATTCGGCATGACACGCAGCTTCTATCGACGGCTGATGGATGCAGGCGTGGAGATCTACGAATACAAGCCCGGCTTCATTCATGCAAAGAGTTATCTCGCTGACAACGAGATTGCGATGATCGGCACGATCAACCTCGACTACCGATCGCTTGTGCATCACTTTGAGAACGGTGTGTGGATGTACGGCTGTGACAGCATCCGAGATCTTCGTGCAGACATGGATGACACCATCGCAAAATCCATCCGCATCACGCCGGATATGCTGAAAACCAGCCTGATGGAACGTCTGATCCGTTCGGTGACACGGATTTTTGCGCCAATGCTGTGAAATAAAGAAAGGAAATGTAACAATGAATGCAATCGAAATACGCGGCTTAACAAAGAGCTTCCGTGGGATGTATGCGGTGGATCACCTCAATATGACCGTCCCTGTAGGTGCCATCTACGGCTTCATTGGTGAGAACGGTTCGGGCAAATCCACCACAGAAAAGCTCATCTGCGGCCATCTTGTCCCCGACGAGGGTGAAATCCGGCTGTTTTGCCGTGATCACGACGATCCCGGTGTACGTGTCCGTGTGGGGGCGCTGATCCAAAACGCAGGATGCTTCCCCGGCTCGAGTGTATATCAGAACCTGATGATGCAGTGCATCAATCTTGGACTTGAAAATCCCGATGAAGAGATCCGACGTGTGCTGAAGATCGTCCGCATGGAGGATAATGCGAATACCAAGTTCAAAAGGTGCTCCCTCGGTATGAAACAGCGCATCGGTATTGCCATGGCATTGCTTGGCGATCCTGCCCTGTTGATTCTCGATGAGCCCATCAACGGTCTTGACACCGACGGTATGCGGATCATGCGCGAGATTCTCTTGGACATCACGAAAAACTCCGGCTGTACGGTGCTGATCTCCTCCCACATTCTGGGCGAGCTTGAGAAAATTGCCACACACTACGGCATCATTCGCCGGGGCAGAATGATCATGGAGCTTTCCGCTGAGGAAATGGACAGCCGTGCACAGGTATTTGTCTCACTGAAAGCAAAGGATATGCAGGGGGCAAAAGCTACATTGAAAAAGAGATATGCCGACGTACGCGAGGAAGACGGCTATATACGTGTATACGATGTGGACGAAACCGCAGATATTGTAGATCATCTCATGAAAAACGGACATCCTGTCAGCGAAATCAAAAAGAACAAAATCGGGCTCGAAGAGTATTACATCGAGCTGATGAGCCGAAACGATACAAAGGGGGAAAAATAAAATGACAAAATACCTGAGATTTGAATCCCCGACCTTTATGAAGAGGATCAAGGGTATGCTCGGCGTGGATCTTTACAGACTGTTCCACACGCCGATGTTCTACATCTTTCTTGCCATCGCTGCCATCATTCCCGCGATGGTATCCGCCATGACCATGATGCCCGATCAGAACGGCAATACCATGGAACCGCTGTACAGCAACGTCTGGCAGATCATCGCCGCCAAAGAGCCGTTGTACGTCATCCGCACCATTGCCGACTACGCAAACATGAATATGGTCTTCATCTTCGGCGGTATCATGGTATCCATCTTCATCGGCAATGACTATCGTTCAGGCTACGTCAAGCAGTTGTTCACCACCCATGCAAAAAAACAGGACTACATGATCTCCAAAAGTCTCGTCTGTGCATTCGCCATGGCTTGTATGTGTATCACATATTTCATCGGCGGAACCGTCGGCGGTCTGCTGGTTGGATATGATACCGCTGTCAACGTGGGATCGCTGATCATTGCCATCGTCGGGAAAATGGTCATGAGTATCGGCTGGGCAAGCTTGTACACCTTCCTCAATATTATTTTCAGAAGGTATTTCGGTATCTCCATCGCCTCCGGCTTCTTCTTCGGTACAGGCATTCTCATCATCGGCGTTGCGGCTATCGTGGAAAGACTCTCCCTTCCGACAGGCTTTCTCAATCTCTTTCTATATGGCTCGTCAGTCAACGCCTGTCTTATGAGTAACATCGGAACGCTGATGATCTGTCTTCTTGTTTCAGCGGCATGGGCGGTAGTCTACAACATGCTCGGTACGAAAATTCTCTCCAAGAGTGACGTGTATTGATAGGAGGTCGAATCATGAATGCAGTTGAAATCAGAGGCTTATCAAAAAGCTTTGGTCCCAAGCAGGCGGTATGTGGTCTTGACATGAGCGTCCCCAAAGGCGCAATCTATGGCTTCATCGGCGAAAACGGCTCCGGAAAATCCACCACAGAAAAGATGATCTGCGGGCTGATCCCCAAAAAC
>JAFQMO010000069.1 GCA_017414385.1 Clostridia bacterium | reverse complement strand
TTTCCAATATCGGTCATTGCAAGGCTCATGCCCATACCCAAACTCAGCTCACCGATCACACCACACACAAGTGAAACAGACGCTGCTTTTTGCGTTACAGCCGCATCAAGACGGCGAAGCTGTGCCATCTTATCCTCTGTCTCTTCGGGAGCAACGTATTTCTTGCGAATGGCCTTGATTTCCTCCTGCTCCTTTGCGGAGTACGTATAATTAAACGTTTCTTTATTTTCCATTTTGTTACTCCTTCGCTGCCTTTAACAGCTTCATCTTTTTGGTTCCTTGTACGATCATATACAGTGCCATCACAATGATAATTACGGATATTACACCGCCGGATATACCAAGCAAAATGCGCCGTCCCGTCAAGCTCATTGTTCCGTCACCAAAGGTTGTCAGCATGGTAGATTCCAGTATCAGCATAGACACACACGCAGAAGCAAGGCTTATTGCTTTAGATGCAGAATAAACAGGGCTGTTATATTTTCGATATTTTACGGTATTAATGATTGCGAGTGTAAGCGATGTAAACGTGTACGCCGCCAACGCTATGGTTGTAATCTCGTGATGATTGAACGTTCTGTTCCAATACACCATGAAGAAAATTATCAATGCCAGCGCCAAATTCATAACGAGAAATACAATGCCGCAGGCACGGTATTTCTGCAGTTCATTGAGCATCTCCTCCCCGGGCTTGTGCCGACTTGTGTGGCGCACCAAAAAGAACCGCATCACAGCAAGAGAGATGTAATACCCCGCCAAGGAGTAAAACCAAAAGGTGTGATGCCAAAACCCCATCCCGAGCTGAAGCAGAGCGTATGCGGTATTCCAAATCAACGCGCCGTACAAAGAAACGTTGATTCTAAGTCTGGTGTCGTTTTGCCATATCCTTGCATACTTATTCCGATCTTTCAACGTCTTAAAATACTGAATTAACTGCGGTATCTTAAAGCACCAAGTCAGCAACGTATAGAAAGCAAGCACATAGGAAATAACGGCGACAACCGAGTTCGATCCTAAAAACACCATCGAGTATACAAGAAACACGGTTGAGATGGGAACGAGTATGATCATGATAGCGATATGCGGAAAGAGCAGTGCCTTGCCGATCTTCTTCCAATCCATATCACATCCTCCGTATTTTCACGGTGAAGGTAGAGCCTTTGCCGACGGCACTTTCCACACTGATTTCGCCTTGCATAATATCAATCACGCGTTTGACCAACGCCAGCCCCAAGCCGTTGCCCTGAACAGAATGCGAGCTGTCGCCCTGATAGAATTTTTCAAAAATATGTGCGCCGACTTCCGCCGTCATACCGCAGCCGGTGTCGGCTACCTTCACAACAGCGTGGTGATCTGTCGTGGTAAGAGATACCGTTACCGTACCACCCGATGGTGTAAACTTAAAAGCATTGGAAAACAGATTGTTCCATACGTGCCCCAGAAGTTCCGCATCCGCTTTCACTTGAATGTTTTCGGCAATATTGGTTTCGATGCCAATGTCTGCCTTCTCCCATATGTTTTCATATTGTAAAAGGCACTCGCAAAGCTGTTCGCCCAAATCAAATTCCGAAACCTCCGGATAGATCTGCTGATTTTCAAGTCGGTTAAGCTTTAATATGTTGGTCATCATATCCGCCATACGGCGAGAACCATCCGTCACGCCTTTGGCATATTCGATGCGCTTTTCATCGCTCAAATCGGGAGCTTGCAGAAGCGTTCCGTAATTTTGCATTACGGCAAGAGGCGTCTTCATTTCGTGGGATACGTTAGCGATGAAATCGGTACGGAGCGTCTCCACACAGCCGAGTTCCTCTGCCATTTGGTTGATCGCCATGGCAATCTGATTAAAGCCTTCCATACCGGAGCTTTGCATAGGCTTGATACGAACAGAAAAATCACCGGACGTAATCTTTTCGGTTGCTTCGGTAATGCTCCTGGTTGGACGCTCCACCATGATCTTACGACGAATGTAGTCCGCCAGCTTGAAAAGAAGCGTGATTAAGACGACGTTCCAAAAGGTAACCTTTGCAGCAGCGGCAACATTGTCGGAGGTGAGTGCAAGTTCCATTGTTTCCGCCAATATGCTCACAAACAGCATCATACAGCAAGACACTATGAAGCCCACGGTTAAGAAGAACAACAAGAAACTGCTAATGGACCCTAATATGTTTTGCAGCGTCGGTTTCTTCATTTCACCACCGCCTTATACCCCAGTCCGTGAACGGTCTTGATCTCAAAATCCTCGCAATCCGACAGCTTGGAACGAAGCTTTGTCATATATACGTCCACGGCTCTCGGTGCCGTTTCGGTATCGACGTCCCAAAATTCGTCCATAAGCTGCGTTCTGGTAAAGGTCTTTTT
>JAFQMO010000005.1 GCA_017414385.1 Clostridia bacterium | reverse complement strand
GGTCGTGCAGGTAGTGGATGTGACAGACGTGATTGAGCAGATAGGAGGTTGATGCTTCGAGGTTCAATGTATCGACAATGTAAGCCACGTACTTACACATATTGACCTCACAATACCATTCACGGGAAAGAAGCTCAGGTGTACGGTAAATGAGGTTTGTTGTGTAAATTCGGTCAAAGAGGCCTTCCTTATAGCAGGCATCGAATTTATCAAGACCGGATGTGAAGAGACCGAACGTTGTGAACACAAAGATCTTGCTTGCACCCTTGGATTTGAGCTGATAGCAGACATCGAATATGGAATCGCCGGAGGAGATCATATCGTCGACAACGATGACGTTCTTTCCTTCAACGGAATTTCCGAGATACTCATGTGCAACGATGGGATTGCGTCCGTTGACGATGGTTGTATAATCGCGTCTCTTATAGAACATACCGAGGTCCAGACTGAGAACGGAGGAATAATACATGCAACGGCTGAGACCACCCTCGTCGGGAGAAATGACCATGGTGTTACCGTCAAGGATGTTGACATCCTTTTCCTTCTTGACCAGAGCCTTGATCATCTGATATGTGGTGCGGACATTATCAAAACCGGAGAGCGGTATCGCATTTTGTACGCGGGCATCATGCGCATCAAAGGTGATGATGTTGCTGACACCCATGGAGACGAGCTCCTGAAGGCTCATGGCGCAGTCCAGTGACTCGCGTGCGGAGCGCTTGTGCTGTCTGCCCTCATAAAGCATGGGCATGATGATGGAAACACGTCTTGCCTTTCCTCCGATGGCACCGATCACTCTCTTCAGATCCGCAAAATGATCGTCGGGAGACATGGGAACCTTTTGACCGTACATATTATAGGTCTCGCCCCAATTGAAGCAATCGGAAATGATGTAGACGTCATGACCTCGCATGGAGTCGTGCAGCATACCTTTTCCTTCACCGGTACCGAAACGGGGGCAATCCGCAGTTACAACAAACTGTTCGTCATCCTGACCTTGACGGAATTGATGCAAATACTGATTGACTCGATCTACAAAGCTGTCACAGCCTCTCATTCCGATAATACTGAGCTTGCCGTAATATTGTGAATCCATAATAACCTCCGAATATTTGAATGAAATTGACATGATACAGTCGCTATGTATATTGTACTATTTTATCAAAAAAAAGTCAATAGGAAAAAGGGCGAAATGTGTGATACATCGAGATATTTATTCACAGAATTGTCAATTTTTATCTTTATTGAATACAGAGAGTATATTTTGTCACAATAAAAATGAGGCCTTTTGTAAAGACCTCATTTGTATATTTGTTGGCGATCAGCGAATTTTGTTATCCTTTGCGAATTCATCATAGATGGCACACATCGCTGTTTCAAAGCAGGATTCGGAAACACCGATGATGATATTCTGCTCAGAGGAGCCCTGATCGATCATGCGGATATTGACATCTGCATCGGATACCGACTTGAAAATACGGCTTGCAGTACCCTTTGCCTTTACCATACCGCGTCCGACGACAGCAATCAATGCAAGGTCATCGTCAATGGCAATGGAGTCGGGCTCAACGGTCTGACAGATCTCGTTGATGATCATATCACGGATTCCGTCAACATCATGTGTGTTCAGAATAATACACATGGTATCGATACCGGAGGGAAGATGCTCAAAGCAGATGTTATGATTCTCAAGCACCTGAAGAACACGACGGCCGAAACCAACCTCGTCATTCATACGGTCCTTTTCGAGCGTAACGGTGCAGAAGCCTTTCTTTCCGGCAATACCGGTAACGATCTCCTTGGTCTCATAGCTGGGATGCTTTGCATCCGGAACGATCATGGTACCGGGAACAGAGGGGTCGTTTGTGTTACGGATGTTGATCGGAATACCTGCGTAACGAACGGGGAAAATCGCATCCTCATGAAGAACCGTGGCACCCATATAGGAAAGCTCGCGGAGCTCGTGATAGGTAATGACACGAATTGTCTGAGGATTCTGAACGATGCGGGGGTCAGCCATCAAGAATCCGGAAACATCCGTCCAGTTTTCGTAAAGATCGGCATCGACTGCACGGGCAACGATGGAGCCGGTGATGTCGGATCCGCCGCGGGAAAATGTGCGGATGGTATCATTGGGCATTGCACCGTAGAATCCGGGAATGACCGCACAGTCCAAAGAACGAAGCTTCGCGGAAAGGATGGTATTTGTCAGCTTGGCATTGAAGGTGCCGTCCTCATTGAAGAAGATGGCGTTTGCTGCATCAAGGAAAGGGAATCCGAGATATTCAGCTAAGATCTTACCGTTCAGATACTCTCCACGGCTGGCTGCATAGTCGCGCCCTGCGTGACAGAGGAATGCATTTTTGATCTGAGCAAATTCCTTCTCCAAAGAGAAATCCATTTCCAAGTCTGTGATGATCGAATTATACCGTTCGACAATATGGGCGAATTCAGCATCAATATCCTCGCCCTTGGATGCATGGTCATAACAGCGGTAGAGAAGATCGGTAACCTTGTCGTCCCCTGCGAAACGCTTGCCGGGTGCGGACGGTACTACGTAACGGCGGGCAGGATCGTCCTTGATGATTGCTGCGACCTTTTTGAACTGCGCAGCATCGGCAAGAGAGCTGCCGCCGAATTTAACAACTTTGATGTCCATGGTCATATATCCTTTCCTGCGGTGATCGAAAAACACGATGACCGCTATGTGAATTTTTGAGAAGCAAAATGAAAATCGGGTGTCAAAAGAAATGTAATATATAATATTATATAAAATATCTTTTCTGTTGTCAATAGAAAAACCGTATTTTTTTTGCAAATAAGGAGAGTTTTCGGTAAAAATTCTGTTGTGATCGAAAAACGCAGAAAAACGATGCAGTCCTGCGGTTTCCTATTGCAAAAAAGTGCGGTTTGTGGTAAAATAGAACAAATAAGATAATTTATAAAAAAAGGAAGATTTTCAAATGATAACCATGCTGAAAACCGCCAAGTGGATGCTGTTGCTGCTTTTGTCGGTTGTCCTTGTATCTGTTTGTGCTGTTGTTTCGGTATCTGCTGATTCAGACAGCGCACAGGCTCCTCAGGTTTTGACCTATACCTATACGGAGGATGCACCAACCGTTTTTCCGACAGAGATCTTTATCAATATCTATGAAACGCTGTGTGATATACAGATCGACGGTATCGGCGCTGTTTGGTATTTTAACTATGAAAATGTATTCCTTTCCACAGAAAGATGGCGTGAGTTTTCTTCTCTTGTAACGGTTCGTCCGCTGTCTGAGACTGCGGCGGCAAAGGAGATCGTCGATGCGCTGCAGGGGACTGCGTCCTATTTGATCGATATGAAGGACGGGGACAGTTATCCCGGTACGGCAACGGTCTTTTTTGAGGTCGGTGATGTTGTGGACGCATCTCTGTCCTATACGATCTATGAATATCTGCCAAACGAGGATGGCAGTGCATCGCTTGCCGAGGTCGTTCGATCGATCCGTCCGGATGATGACGGGGTTATCTCGTTTGCTTTGACCGAAGCACATGATTTCCTTATGGTACAAACAACGGCGGAAACGGAGACTGCCTTATCAGCATATGCATATGTTCCCCGCATTGATGTAGCCGAGAACGACTTTTTTGCAGGTGTGGACCTCAAGTGGATCGTGTTTTTCTCACTGATCGGCATGGCATTCGTTGTGTTCTTGATCGTACTTCTTGTGCGTCGTACAAAAAAGACACGTGTGAAGCAGTCGCAGCAGAAGCAGGATACAAAAAAACGGAAAAAATAATCTTTCTTTGATAAAACCGGAAGAATCCTTGTGTACCGAAAATATTCAGGCATCGCCTTGGGCGATGCCTGTTTTTGCTTTTATATGGTCGTACATGTCCATGCGCGGATTCCTTCTGCACAAAGAGAATCGCATGCAGCCTGTGCATGTGCAAGGGTATCAAAAATACCGAAGACTGTCGGACCGCTTCCTGACATCATTGCGCGGCGTGCATCCATAGAAAGAAGACGGGAACGACAATATGCAGCAGCGGGTCTGTGCGGAAGAATAACATCCTCGAAGCAGTTATACATGGATGCAAGAAGAGCAGTACTGTCAGCTGCTTGGAGTGTATCACGGATGTGTGCATAACCCATCGGAGGATCTTGAACGCTCGCATCGATCAGAGCGTAAGCCCACGGTGTTGAGACGCCTTCTCCTGCAGAAGCAATAACAAGCGGCATCTGCGGCATTGTCGGCAGACACTGCATGTTTTCTCCGTAGTGAAGACCGAGTGCGGTGGAGATCCCCATACCTGCGAGCAGACAGAACGGAACATCCATGCCGAGTCGCTCACTGCAGGAAAGCAGCATATCCTCAGTCATTGTCTTTTGATGCAGATGATTCAGCGCAAGGAGTACAGCTGCAGCGTCGGTGCTTCCGCCTGCAAGTCCGCCCGCAATGGGGATATGCTTTTCGATATATACAGAAAAGCATCGGTCATCAATTCCGAGCGTATCGAAATAAAGCATTGCGGCTTTCCATGCGAGATTGTTGCTGTCTGTGGGTAATGCATCGACGGAGCACGTCAGAGAAAACGATTCTCCCGGCGTTTTTTTGACCGTGACGGTATCGCATAAGGAGATCGCCTGCATGATGGTTTCAACGGTATGATAGCCGTTTTCCTCTTTTCCCGTGACAGCGAGATAGAGATTGATTTTGGCGGGTGCACGTAATGTGATTGAGGTCATGGTTACTTCCTCATCCTTGACAGAAGATACAGAACGGGGTTTTTCTTGATGTCGATGCTGTGGATCGGACAAAGCTCCTGACAGCAGAAGCAGCGGATACAGTCATTGGGAATGATATATGCTTTTTTCTTGCCATTCTTGTCCCGCTTGATACGTATGGTATGCACAGGACAGGAGCGCTCGCATTCGCCGCATCCGATGCACGTTTTGGTACGGATCATGGGACGGGGCGAAAACCAACGGTAAACAGCGCCACCTGCAATCTTTGGTAGCCAATATAGGGGATTTTTGCTGGTAACCGCACTGTCAGGAGCCGCAAAATCGCGGATGATGAGCGATTGCCAATCATAACCGAGCACGGGAACATCCGCACTGTCCTTGGGGCAATAACCGCGGCTTGCCGCTTCTGCAACCATCGGAACCTCATGCTCACATGAGAGGATGGCAGATGCAACGGTATCAAGGTTGAAGGGGTTTCTGGAAACAAGGATTGCACCGATCCTTCGCGGTATACCACCTGTCGGACCGTTGCCCTCCATGCCGATGACCGCATCGCACAAGTCGATCATGAACGCATGACGATGCAGCATTTCCGAGAGATCAACAAGCATGCGGTTAAATTCCGTATAATCGGAAAACCGTGCATGATATTCAAATTTTGTCAGACCGGGGATCGTTCCGAAGGTGTTTTTGATGGCGGCGCTCATTCTTGTCAAAGAGTGGCTCTTCAGCTTGCACAGATTGATGATGACATCCGCATCCATGATCGGACGGATACTCTCAAATTGTTTGCAGGCAAGGCCGTCCGGCGCATAAAGGGTACCTGACGATACGTCGTAGTTGAGAACGGCTTTGTGTCCGCGTATTGCGTCTTCGATCCCGCAGACAGAATAAAACCCGTGAAGTGCGTTCTCTGTGTAGGGACCGCCGCCGCTTTCCGCGATCACGACCGATTGACAGTCGTATTCATCAAGAACAGAAAGAAGTGCCGATAGAACGGCGGGATGAGTGGTAGCAGCACCCTCGCATCCCTTTTTCATAACAAGATTTGGCTTGATTACGACCTTTTTATTCGTGAAATCCTCCCGTTTGATGCCGAGTGAATCAAACGAACGGCGGATTGCATCGGTCAGAATCTCAGCGCTATAGGTGTCACAGGGGGAAATGAAAACGGGCGCTGACGGGGAAAAGGAGGGGTGTGAATGACTCATAATTGTTTTTCTCCCGGAATACGTCCTTCCTTACGAAGAACGTCAATAAAATCGGAAATATGCTCCAGGGCCTCTAATATATGCTTGACGGAATACGCATAGGAGATGCGTGCATAGCCTTCGCCGCATTCACCAAAGGCAGTTCCGGGGACGATGGCGACCTTGTGCTCGTGAAGAAGACGTTCACAGAATTCTTCAGAGGATAAACCGAATTTCCCGATGTTTGGGAAAACATAAAAGGCACCCTCCGGTTCAAAGCATTCAATCCCGATCGCCCGCAGTCCGCCAACAATAAGAGAGCGGCGGCGGTTGTATTCTGCAGTCATATAAGCAACGTCTTCGTCGCCGTTGCGCAGTGCCTCAACAGCAGCAAATTGGCTCGCCGTCGGTGCACACATAATGCCGTATTGATGAATTTTATAGATCTGTTCCGTAAGAGGCTGCGGTGCACATAAGTAACCGAGACGCCATCCGGTCATCGCATAGGCCTTGGAAAAGCCGCTGACAAGGATCGTTCTTTCCCACATATCCGGAATGGATGCGATGGAAATATGTGCATGTCCGTATGTGAGCTCCGCATAGATCTCATCGGAGATGATCATGATGTTTGTGCCTCTCAGAACATCTGCGATGGCAAGCAGGTCCTCTTCTTCCATGATCGCACCGGTCGGATTGTTGGGGAAAGGAAGAACCACGGCCTTGGTCTTTTCGGTGATCGCAGCACGAAGCGCATCTGCAGTCAGCTTGAAGCGGTCCTGTTCATACGTCGGAACGATAACGGGGACACCTCCCGCGAGGGATACGAGTGGTTCATAGCAAACAAAGGCGGGGGTAGGGATGATGACCTCATCGCCTGTGTTGATGATGGAACGAAATGCAATGTCGATGGCCTCACTGCCGCCGATGGTGACGATGATCTCCTTTTGGGGAATGTAGGAAAGAGAAAAACGTCTGTAAAGATAGCTTGCCAGCTCGTCACGCAGCTCCGATAGTCCCGCATTTGAGGTATAATAGGTTTTTCCTTGCTCGATCGAACGGACACCCGCCTCCCGAATATGCCAGGGTGTAACAAAATCAGGTTGACCGACGGTCAGTGATATGACACCCTCAATCTCGTTCAAAAGATCGAAAAATTTTCGGATACCCGACGGCTTCAGCTCGTCGACGCGGGAAGAAATAATGGATTCATAGTTCATCACAGCGCACAGATACCTCGTTCATCTACGGTTTCACGGTGATAAATGGTGTTTTTATCCTTATATTTGCGAAGAACAAAGTGTGTTGCTGTTCCTGTGATGCCATCCATGGTCGAAAGCTTTTCCGCAACGAAGAATGCGACCTCCCGTAAGGTCTTTCCTTCAATCATAACAGCAATGTCGAATCCGCCGGACATCAGATAAACAGATTCCACCTCGGGGAAATTGGAGATTCGTTCTGCGATATCGTCAAAGCCGCGGTCGATCTGAGGCTCCACCTTCAGCTCAATGAGTGCTGTGACCATGGAGCGCTCGGTTTTGTCCCAATCGATGAGTGTTTTATAACCGACGATCACTCCGTTCTTTTCATGCTGACGGATGATATCCTTGATCTCGTTGGCATCACCGCCGATCATAATGGCGAGCTGCTCCGGGGTCAATGTAGCGTCGTTTTCCAATAATTCAAGTAAAGATTTCATGTTAAGATCCTCCTTTTGGATTGTGTAACAGTTGTACGAATAGTTATTGACGTTTGTTCAGAACTGACAGAATGGTATCAAAATACGCGGGGAGCGGAGTGTCAAACAGAACGTATTCTTTGGTCGTCGGATGAATAAAACCGAGAGATTTTGCATGAAGGCATTGTCCGCCGAGGAGATCTGCGTACTTCATTTCCAACGGATCGCGCTGCCGTCCATAGACGGGATCGCCGAGCAGCGGATGACCGCGGGATGCCATGTGAACGCGGATCTGATGCGTACGGCCTGTCTCCAAACGGAATTCGCAGTAGGAATATCCCTTGAAGCGTTGAAGAACGCGGTAGTGTGTGACGGCTCTGCGTGCTCCGGGAGCCTCAGAAACAGCCATTCGCTTGCGGTCGCTTGGATGTCTTGCTATCGGAGCATCGATCGTTGCGGTATCCTCCTTGGGACATCCGATGACGATGGCATGATAAACACGGTCAACAGAATGCACCTTGATCTGCTCTGCAAGAGAAACATGGGCAGCGTCGTTTTTAGCAACGACGAGTACGCCGGAGGTGTCACGATCGATGCGGTGAACAATACCGGGGCGGATCACACCGTTGATTCCGGACAGAGAGGATGCACAATGGTAGAGCAGTGCGTTGACCAGTGTCTGTGAGTAGTGACCCGGTGCGGGATGCACGACCATGCCCTTTGGCTTGTTGACTAAGATCAGATCTGAATCCTCATAGAGGATGTCGAGCGGAATATTCTCGGCTTTGACCTCAAGAGGAATGGGCTCGGGAATCGTAAGCTCAATGATATCACCCTCGCAGACCTTGTAGTTCTTCTGAACGGAGAAGCCGTTTACGGAGACCGATTCGTCATCGGAAGTCAAAAGCTTTTGTGCAGCAGAGCGTGTGAGTGAGGTGTGAGAAGAGAGAAAAACGTCGATGCGACATCCGGAATCAGCTGCTTCAACCGTCAGTATCATGGCCGTTTTCCTCATTTGTATCTGTTGTATCTTTTGTATCGTCTGTGTCTTGTGTTGTCGTTTTGTTGCCTGATGCTTCGGGTACGAAAAGGATCCAAAGGAACATCAGCGCGCATCCGACACAGACAAAAATGTCGGCAACATTGAAGACGGCGAAATTGATGATCCGAAAATCGATAAAATCGACAACGTATCCGAGCATGATACGGTCGATCATATTTCCGATACCTCCGCCAATGATAAAGGACATCGAAAGACAAAGTAGCGGATGGCCGTTTTTCTTTTGAAGCAGCAGGACGGAAAGGACTGCGATCGCGAGTGTTGAGATGACAAGAAAGACCCAGCGATGATCGGAAAGAATACCGAAGGCGGCACCGTAATTGGTGACATAAGTCAGGTGGAGCGCATTCTTGATGATCGGTACAGTGGCGACCGGCTTAAGAAATACGACCGCCAGATACTTTGTGATCTGATCGAAAACAACAGAAAGCAGAACCGTCGCAAGCCACAAAAGTCCCCGATTTTTCTTGTAGAAATTGTGCATGGAAATAACCAAGAAGGAAGCATCCGAAATCGGAGATACCTCCGATTAAGATGCTTCCGATCCTTTCGAGTGAAATATTGTTTTTGGAAAATACAGACGATCGAAAAAAGGATATCAATTCAACTCATCGGCAGAAACGGCATCCATGTCGATCTCGGCAGCAAGTTCTTCAAACAGTGTATCGGGATCGTTTTCATCATTGGATACAATTGAGCTGTCTGCATCGGAGATCTCTCCGGCATCCGCTTGAACTGCATCATCAAATGCGACATGATGAACGGTCGGAACCTCTGTTTCGGGTACCTTCGCGAAGACCTGCGTATCTGCATTGGGAGAATCCTCTCTGCTTTGCACATGATCGGTAACATCGAAATCGAAATCCTCTCGTACAAGCTCCGCGATACTGTCAGCCAGCTTTTCTGCATACAGATCATTATCAACAGCCTGCATTGCCTTGACATCCGTGTCAGC
>JAFQMO010000068.1 GCA_017414385.1 Clostridia bacterium | reverse complement strand
GATATAGCTCTGCAGCTCACTTGCCGCACGGATAACGGTATCGGAGGCATCTGCGGCGTGTACGATCACATAGTCGGATACGCCATCCTCCACAAGATAAAAGTCGGGGGTGATCTCATCTGCAAACGGATCGGGATACAGCTCCTCAAGAGACAGGGTCTCCTCAGCGGTATCCTCGCCTTCTCCATCGGTTACCACAGCAGAATCCGTATCGCCCGTCTGCACGTCCTTTGTTCCGTCTCCATCCCCGGATCCTCCTCCGTTACAGGAAGCAAGGGTCGGAACAAGCAACAATAGTGCCAAAAGCAAGCTTAAAAACTTTTTTGTCATAACAATGAGTCCTTTCGTTCTTTTTTCAACAAAGCCATGGCTTTCCGGCATAATCACCAATCGAAGCAGCAAAACCATTCTACTTTGTTAACTACCATTTATTTTATCATATGTCTCTCATTTTGTCAATAAATACACAAAAGATCGCCATGCCGATATCTGTTCATTGATTCGGCACAGGATCCAATCGGATCACACGGCACCGCACTCCTTTCTTCTCGCAGTAACGGATCACCGACTGCGTGCCGCGGGATGCGCCGTCCCAAAATACAAGCACCGCATCTGCTGCATCCACGATTTCCCGATTCCGTATGATCGGTGCTGCCCGGCCGTATTTCTCATAATCAGGCAAAAACACCGTCAGTTGCAAACCTCGTTCTGCAGCAAATAAAGATGCACACGTATCGACCCCCCGCGCTCCTCCCGATAGGATCTCATCATATTCCTCTCCGACATAGTCACCCATACGGTGCACCGTCAAATTTCTCGAGCCAACGATTGCAAGCCTCATAATATTCACCTCATTTTTGAAATTGGTACACTTATTTTGAGTGTACTTTACACATTATATCACAAAATACACTTAAAATAAACTGAAATTAAGATTATTTCAAGATGATTTGAGGGAATGATTATGAGAAACAAGAAAAATAAGCATCTCAGCATCGAGGTTGATCCCGAGCTTCACTACAAGCTGCACTACATCTCCGACTATTACGGCCGCAGTGCAAACGGACAGATCTTATATCTCATTCGACAAGAGATCCGTGCCTTTGAAAAAATGGACGGAGAGATCCCCTATCCTCCGAAGGAAACAGACACTGAAGCATAAAAAGAGCACCGTGTACGTATTTGCCGTACACGGTGCTTTTTGCTTTTTCATTTCCGCTTATTCCGTTTCCGTGCCGCAGCGGTGCTTGAGCATACCGATCAGCATGGCAAGCGCATGTGCAGATGCACGGCTGCGCACGTATTCGCGTGCTTCGAGCGCATTTCGTCTGCCGGGCGCAAAGGTCACACATTCCGTTCTGCATTCGTTTCCGACCGCGCAGGCAATATACACACATCCCGCGTCAACGGTCAAGGGCTTGCCGTTCGCTGTACAAACGAGGTCCTCTTTTCCCGCAACACCCGAAACCGCGATCGCACAGTCAGCCAAAACGGCACGCATTGCCCCGAATGCCATTTCACGTACTGCCTCCGCAGAATATACCGAATGCTGCAGAACCGTTTCCTCACGCACCTGCAAAAGAGAGATCTTGGTGTGATCTGCATATGTCACGAATCCGCCCTCAAAGACAGCAGATGCACCCGGAACATCCGTGATCCGCTTGGCGATCATACCGCCTGTGCACGATTCCGCTGTTGTGACCTTCATGGAACGGCGGGCAAGCATGGATACCAGCGTTGCCTGCATGGAGGGGGTATCGATCCCGAAAATGTAATCATCGAGGATCCCCTCTCGGTATGGGGTACACGGCACAAGCCGTATCTGCTCCGCCGTTTCCAGACAGAGAGCCCGACAGATCTCCTCGCTTTCTCCCCGCGCCGTCAAGCGGAGACGAACCTCGCCCTCTCCACAGTACGGAGCGATCGTCGGATTCCGCGCCTCCTCCATCCGATCCCGCAGGATCTGTCCGACGATTGCCTCTCCGATGCCGTATATGCCGATATTCAGGCTGTAAAAGACCTCTCCCGAACGCATCGACAAATACGGACGTACCTTTTCCGCAAACATCGGTTCAAGCTCTCTCGGCGGTCCGGGCATCAGGATCATTGTCACATTCCGTCCGTCGATCTCTGTCTCCATAGCAAAACCGGGGGCTGTTCCGTAGTCATTTGCAAAAACCTCCGCGTCGGGAGGAAGCATCGCCTGCTTGATCTGATTCTCGCTCTCGGTCAGCCCTCTCTTTTTCAAGACATCGCGAATACGCGCATACGATTCCTCATGCAGACAAAGCGTTTTTCCCATGACCACAGCTGCCGTCTCCTTTGTCAGGTCATCTGCCGTCGGTCCGAGACCGCCTGTCAGGATCACAAGCTCCGACCGAACACATGCAGCCTCGAGCATTCCCCTCAGACGTGTCGGATTATCGCCGACGACCGACTGATAGTAGCAGGATATTCCCAGCGCCGCAAGCTCACGTGCAAGAAATGCCGCATCGGTATTCACGATATCGCCAAGCAGCAGCTCTGTTCCGACAGAAATGATCTCTGCGCGTACATTCCATTTTTTCATGATCGTCTATCTTCTGTCCCCGTCGGGACACCCTTTCATTTCTATTTTTACGGTTCCTCAATTTCCCATACAATACCGCCGCCGATCCCGTTTTCACCGCCTTTTCCCTGCAGCAGAACACAAATCCCGTATGCCGTATTCGGCTTGCATGGGAAGGAAAAGGAAAGCGTCTGCTCCTGTAAGGGTCTGTCCAGAATACAGTCATCTCCGACATATACCACAGCATGAGCGGCACATATACGCTGAAGCCGTATATGACACAGTCCGCCGCGTTTCTCATCCCATATCGTATCGGGCACAGTGATCTCAAACCGAAATCCGCACCATCCGCGCACAAAAAACGGAAAAATACCGTCGCAGTCCGGCACAACGGTACGGTATCTGACAGCAGGATCCGATAGCATCTGCTCCGCGCGGTCACGCTGCGTCCAACAGGTCTCCGTCATCGCAATCTGACCAATGCTCCGATGGGGGACAGCAGAGAGCATCCTACGCTCCTGCTCCCATACTGCAACGGGCAGATCCATACCAAACAGCGTGCCGTTTGTACCTTTCACCAAAATACCGAGCGCATCTCCGCCGCTGCATTTCACGTACAAGCGGGCTCTTCCACGCTCCGTCACACCCTGTATCCACGTTCTCGGATCGCCGTCAGCATCTCTCTGACAAAAGACACCACAGCCAAGCAGCTCCGCCTCAAAGCTGACCGTCTCATGCTCGATGATGACACCCTCCTCGTCTGTCATACAAAGCACAATGCAGACCGTATCCTCTCCGTTCGGGATCACCGTCCCATCCTCGGAGAGAAACTGCGGCATCAAGATCAGCCGTCTTTCCGCCGAGGGCGTTCTCCGTTCATCGTGTGCTGTCTGCCGTCCTCTTGATGTCTGTACGCAGACCGCTCCCCGCTCAAAGGGAACGCTCCAGCGGCAGATACCGTTTTTATCCCCCACGGCAATACCGTATGAATGGCTGTTCACCGTCAAAGCTGCACGCCTTCCGTTGCAGAACGCGGAAACCTCTGTCATCTGTCCCTCCTTCCCGATCCAGGGGGAAAGCAGACAAACAGCAGGAGATTCCGATAGCAGGACCTCTGCCGCAGCATATCCGCGCACATCCATATCCAGAAAATAACCGCTGATATGCGGATCCCGTACAACATGAAGCGCTTCACCAAGCAGCTCCTCCGACAACGCTCCCCCGTTTTCCGAAAGCGAAAGTGATGCCGCGTACACTGCGGGCGCAGGACACGTATGCGTCCTTTCCGTATATGCAAAAGACATTTTCCCGACAGCATCCACCCGCGGCATTCTCGGATGCCGCAGCATCTGTTCATGAGAAGGGATCACACCGACGGCACGTCCTGTATCTGTATACCGTACTGTTCTTACCATCTTGTCGAGGAGCATTGCTTCCGTCTCCGACATGATCGGCGTATCACCCGCACAAAGTGTCAGCATAACTGCAGACGGATGGGCACCTCTGCCTGATCGCAGCAATGCAAGCGCATCCGACGGATCTGCTCCGTCGGTACCGTACCGATATTCCTCAAAAACGAGCATACCGAGCGCATCACAAGCCGCAAGCAATGCCTGCGGGGCAGTATTCCCTTTACAGCGGCCGGCATTTGCCCCCAAGGATCTCCACTCCTTGACCCAATGCATATAGACCGAAGGCTCCAGCGCAGCCAAAGACTCCGCCGTATGCGGCAAACAGAAGCCTCGGCAGCGGATCGGTGCACCGTTGAGAAGAAATGCTCCACTCTCCGATACAGCAAATGTCCGAAAGCCCACCGCAAAGGATTCCGTGTCAAGGACCCCCCCCGACGCACCAAGAAGCTTCAGCGAAACGGTATACCTTGTCGGTATCTGCGGTGTCCATTCCTGTATACTCTGCACCGCAATCGTTCCGTGGGCATATTTTTTGCCATCCGATACGGGCAGGTCTGCCAAAACGGTCGTACAGGATCCGATGCACGTCCCCTCCGGCTCCTCCAACGAAACCAAAACCGTATGCGCCTGCTCCGCATTCTCCCAGGAATATGCCCGATTCTCAGTCGCCGCATCAAAGACCAGCTGCCACGTACCGTTCACCCGCTCGGTCTGAAGCGCAATTCCGTCCTGTACAAAACGGACCGGTCCTTTTTCGTAAAGAACGACACTGCTGCCGATTCCAACATTCTCAAGTCTCAACTCGTCAGACCGTGCTCCGCACACGCAGACCGCAAGAGCATTGACCGCCGGCGCATTGCGGATATGATCGGTAATATCGATCACACATGGCACATCCGCGCGGGCATCCCCACGCAGAAGCATTCCGTTGAGATAGATCTCTGCCCTGCCCAGGAGCCCCTCAAAGCGCAAAAACAGATGACGATCCGCTCCACGTGTAAGGACAAAACGCTTGCGATACCACACAGTATCCGTATCAGATGCGATCCTATGCACAGCATGCGGGAGAGACACAGTCTGCCATTCACTGTCATCAAAATCGGTTTTGTACACCGCATCCGCCGAACGTTGGTCAGACTCCGGGATTCCGGTTCCACATACCGTCTGTCCGATCCTGTCACGTACCCGACAAAACAGCCAATCCGTATTCATAGAATATTCGCCTCTCATACGGTCACCCCCTTCATTTCAAAATCGGAACCGATCCGATACCGATCCATCTTTTTCATTATACCATAGATTTCTTCATCTGTACACACCGTTTCCGTCAATCACAAAAATTTTTTCATGAAAAAAGGGGCTGCCGCAAGTGAAAAACCTATGACAGCCCCGGGCGGTGCTTGCACCCGAATACAGCGTTTTTTGTGCATGGCACACAGAACAGACACAAATGGGGACAAACGGTGTTTTTTGGGGTGCTGCATCTCCATGCAGCACCCCCGTTTATTTGGTATATGATCAAATGATCTTATTTTTCCATTTTCCGCGCAGATAAAACGCAGTCGTTAAAAGTGCACCCGCGACCCAGGAAATCAAAAGCGAGATCTGAATACAAAGATTCAGACCGTAGGGAAGCTCGGGCGTTCTTGTCAGATAAGAAATTGTGTAGGCAATCGGAACGCGAAGAGCAACCGTTGTGATCAGCGAAATCCACATCGGCGTCATGGTATCGCCCGCACCGCGCATAACACCCGACAAGGACTGTGTCACTGCAACAGCGATATATCCGACAGCAAGCAAACACATCAGTCGATAACTGAGATCGACAAGCGCCTTCGTATCGGTAAAGATGCCCATCAGCGGACGGCCGAAGAGCAGGATGATGCCTGTGATCACAGCCGATATTCCGACCGCAAGCAGTGTACCCTGCTTTGCACCGAGAATGACACGATCCATTTTTTTGGCACCGACATTCTGTCCCGCGTAGGTCGTCATTGCCGTACCAAAAGAAAAGTTCGGCATCATCGCAAAGCCGTCAACACGCATAACGACAACGTTTGCTGCGATAAACTGCTCACCGAAGCAGTTGGTCAGTGACTGTACCACGATCATTGCCGAAGAAAAGATCGCCTGTGTCAGACCGGAGGGGAGTCCCAGCCTTACAAGTGTTTTTACATAGCTGCCAATGGGACGCATAAAGGACTTTCCAAAATCAAACTGTTCACTCATTTTCGAAAGCTTGATGATGCAAAGGATCGACGAGACAAACTGCGCAATGACCGTCGCAAGTGCAACTCCCGCGACACCCATATCGGCCACAGCAACAAAAAAGATATCTAGGCCGATATTCAGAACCGTTGCGACAAGAAGATACCAAAGTGCAGAGAAGGAATCACCCATGCCGCGGATGATACTGCTGAGAATATTATAAAAGGCCATACCCGCGATACCGACGACCGAGATCACAAGATAATATGTACAGTCCGAAAGAATGGACACGGGGGTATTGAGCAGAACAAGGATCGGACGGATCACGGGTGTTCCGACAAGCATCAAGAATATACAGCAGATCGCTGTCACCGTAATACAGTTACCGATCGTATAGGAGAGACTTTCTCTGTTTTTTGCGCCAAAATACTGCGATACCATGATATTGGCGCCCGCTGAGATACCGATAAAAAGTACGAGCAGCAAATTCACGATCGGCATCGCACTGCCGACCGCTGCGAGCGCATTGTCCCCGATGTAATGACCGACGACGATCGAGTCAACGGTGCTGTACAGCTGCTGCGCGATGTTACCGATCAGCATAGGCAAGGTAAATGCAACAATACGCCGCCACGGTGTTCCCTCTGTCATATCCATGGGGGTATTCATTCGCCGGAATGCACCGCTGATTCTGTTCAATTTGATCACAAAATGTCCTCCTGTTTTCCAAAAACAACCTGTTTTTTCATAGCATATGTAGCTATTATACATGATAGATCAGGGAAAAGCAAGGATTGTATTTCGTAATTTACATTCTTTTTACATAAAATATCAAAAAAACGTGCAGACCCATTCCACTGCATATACAGCCGCACACGCACTGATCGATACTGTCAGAAGCCCCTTCCCCAAAAACGAGAGCAACACCGCAGTCAAAAGCCCGATAACGGCAGACAGCACCCCTGACGTCGCATACAGAATCGCGGGGAATGTCATGGCACCCAATACCGCATACGGTACGTAATACAAAAACGAACGGATGAAGCGGTTTCGGATCGGACGGCGAAGCAGCACAAACGGGAGCATACGGATCAGATATGTCACACAGGCCATAGAAAGCGTATAAAGGAACAGCATGGGATAGGTATTCATTTCCGTACCTCCTCTTCCTCAGGGAGCGGTGCAGCACTGTCGTCAATGGGTGCCGCCAACGCACCGATCACAGCTGCCGCCAATGCACATACGATGATCACAAAGCCCGAGGACACCTCTTTAAGATACGGCAGGTATCGAAATGCGCAGGAAAGTCCCACCGCAATCGCAAGAACAGCCGCGATCGCACGGGATTTTTTGGCCGGCGGGATCACGATCGCAACGAACATACCGTAGATGGCAATTCCCAGCGCAGACAGCACCGATTGCGGCAAAAGATCGCCCGCGATCGTGCCGAGAAGCGTTCCCACACTCCATCCAAGATAAGGTGCTGCGATCAGACCGAAGAGATAGTACCTTCCAACGAGTCCGGGCTGTGATACAGAAACAGCAAAAACCTCGTCCGTGATACCGAATGCAATCAAGAACCGGTCACGCAGGCGGACACTCGGATCTGCCTTTTGTGCAAGCGACAATCCCATCAGCGCATACCGCAGATTGATCACGCATTGGGAAAGAAGAAGCTCTCCGATGCTGCATCCCAGCACCATCAGCTCAACACCAGCAAGCTGTCCTGCAGAGGTAAGATTTGTCATGGAGATCAGCATAACAATCAGCGAAGGAATCCCGCGGGAAACGGCGGTAATTCCAAACGCAAACGAAACGGACAAATAACCGAGTCCAATCGGGACACCTGCACGAAGTCCACTCAAAAAACAAGCGCGTGCCGAGGCATTACATTCACAAGCAGTATTGGACATAGATTTCAAAATCCTTCTTCTTTTCTGTGTTTTACTCTTTTTCATCTTCTGCGGTATCCTGCCGCAAAACAGCTGCTTTTTTTATAGATTTTTCCAAAATTACCGCACCGCTATTGCATTTCGATGCGGTGCGTGGTATAATAAACAGCAAGATATTATTTTGTATTTACAATCGGAGATGCTCCGATACGGAAAGGAACGATTCCATGAGCGTTATTGTGCCAAAAGGCTACCATTCTCTTCTCGACATCCGTCAAACAGAGATCGCTATCAAAAAGGTCAAGGATTTCTTTGAGCGCGATCTTGCGATCCAGTTAAATCTCACCCGTGTTTCCGCACCGCTGTTCGTTGACCGTCACAGCGGCATGAATGACACACTCAACGGTATTGAGCGTCCGGTCAGCTTTGATATCAAGGGGATGAATTACGAGATGGAGGTCGTGCAGTCGCTTGCAAAGTGGAAGCGGTATGCACTCGGTCATTACGGCTTCCGCCACGGAGAGGGCCTTTATACCGATATGAATGCCATTCGCCGCGATGAGGATACCGACAACCTGCATTCCGTATTCGTTGACCAGTGGGACTGGGAGCGCATCATCAAAAAGGAAGAGCGCAATATAGATACACTCAAGAGCATGGTGCGCCGTGTCTATCGGTCTATCCGTCACACCGAGCGCTATATTGCGGAGGACTACGCCTTTTCCGACTGCATTCTTCCGGAGGAGATCACCTTTATCACCGCGCAGGAGCTGGAGGATCTGTATCCCGAATGTACACCCAAGGAACGCGAATACAACATCGCCAAGGCCAAGGGCGCTGTATTTGTCATGCAGATCGGCGGCGTGCTGAGATCCGGCTCGATCCATGACGGTCGAGCACCCGACTATGACGATTGGTCGCTCAACGGTGACATCATCGTTTATTATCCCGTGCTTGACATCGCACTCGAGCTTTCCTCCATGGGTATCCGTGTCGACGAAGAAACGCTTCTGCATCAGCTCCGGGTCCGCGGATGCATGGAACGCACACAAATGCCTTTCCAACGTGCGCTTCTTGAGGGCAAGCTGCCCTACACCGTTGGCGGAGGCATCGGACAGTCCCGTATGTGTATGTTCTTCTTACGCAAGGCCCATGTCGGAGAGGTACAGGCATCTGCCTGGAGCGAGGAAGACATCGCAGTCTGCCGCGAAAACGGTATTCTGCTTCTTTGATCCCGCCTTCCTGTTTTCTGTTTTTCCAAAAGGTAGGACTGCAGCATCTTGTATGCGGCAGTCCGTTTTTTTTTGCGAGAGACACCAACCGTAAGCGCCCTTATTTTTTCTTTTTTCCCTTTTTATTCTTTGCTTTTTTGAAAGATCCTTTTTTCGCTGCGGCATGACCCTTTGACAGATCCGTCAGTGACGGTTCCTCTTTTTCTGTCTGTCCTGCCTGCGTCTGCGCATCGTCGGATTTCGCTGCGCGCAGTTCCCTGCCCACACACGTTTCCGTTTTTCGATTTGCACCCTTTTGCAGCATATCTGCCTGTACCGCATCTGCAATCGCCTCAGAGAGCACCTTACCGAAGCTCTGCTTTTCAGCAGTGCTTCCCGATGTCACGGCAGCCTCCTTCCGTTCGATCGCATTGTCGACGGCTTCCTTACAGATACAGAAAATAACCGAACACACAGGGACTGCAAGCAGCATTCCGATGACACCTCCGAAGCTGCTGCCGACCGTTACCGCCGCAAGAACAACGATTCCCGGCAAGCCAACACTCTTTCCGACTACACGCGGATAAATCAGGTTGCCCTCCAGCTGCTGAAGCACAATAATGAAGATTACAAACCAAAATGCCTTGATCGGCGAAACAATCAAAATGAGGAGTGCACCAATCGCAGTTCCGATAAATGCACCGAAGACGGGAATCAGCGCCGTGAATCCGACAAGCACGGAAACAACAAACGCATACGGTATACCAAGCACCCTCATACCAATACCGCAAAGGATGGCGATGATAACCGCTTCCGTCATCTGTCCCGAAACAAAGTTGGTAAAGGTTCGATTCACAATACCGGCAAACTCACAAAGCCGGAGCACCGTATGCTCGGAAAAGAGCGCCTGCAGACAACGGCGGATCTGCTTGGTAAGCGTCTCCTTCTGAGCAAGCATATAAATGGAAAAGACGAATGCCAGAACGACATCAAAGATCACACCGAACATCGATGTCGTGATGCTGAGTGTCGTATCGATGATGTGTTGTCCCCATTCCGTGAAAAATCCCTTGACGGTATTGAGGATACCGTCAATATTGAATGAAGAAATGCGCGCCACATCAAGTGCCGGCAAAAAAATATTATACTGCTCCAAAAAAGAAGCTGTTTTTTCCCAAAGCGCAGCCGCTTTCCGCAAATACGACGGCAGCATGGAGACAAAATCCTCCAGCGTTCTGAGAAATTCCGGAAGGATCATAAAGATCACAGCGAACAAAACACCTGCGATCAGAACAAATGACAGAATCATACAGATGGGTCTGCGCAAGATCTGCCGTATCGGACGATGCGTTTTTCGTGTCTTTCCCGTACCTTCCCCCATGCTGCGGCGCATAAAAAGCTTGTCCCACAGCCGTTCCAAAGCACGCATGGGAACACTGACAACAAACGCAATACACAAGCCGAGCAGAATCGGCGACAGGATCGCCAGTACCGTTTTCAATACCGAAAAAACCGTACCCATATGCATAAGCGCGAAGCCGATCAGCATCGCAGAGGTAATCAGCAAAAGGAGACGGCGAAATGTACCCTTATTGATTTCCAAAAATAAAACGCTTCCTTTCCCCGTGTAAGTTTTTTCAAATCCTGCGTGAACCATTTCAAATAACGATCCACCGCTATCTTATTCTATGAAAAAAAAGAAGGAATGTCAAGAACGGCATGAGAACTTTTACAATAATTTTACAGCGATGTAATTCTTTCGAACGAAGCAAGTCCCAAAACTTGACATATATACAAAAGAATGGTATAATAAATAATAACCGATAACATGTGAAGGAAGGTT
>JAFQMO010000067.1 GCA_017414385.1 Clostridia bacterium | reverse complement strand
TCCGCATAGACCTCCAGCATCTGCAGTGTCTCAGCCTCTGCTTCCTCTGCTGTTGCATGCATGGTATGACCCTCCTGCCAGAGGAACTCTCTTGTTCTGAGGAACGGTCTTGTATTCTTTTCCCATCTGACAACGGAGCACCACTGATTATACAGCTTCGGCAGATCGCGCCAGGAGCGGATGATATTTGCATAGTGCTCACAGAACAGCGTCTCCGAGGTCGGTCTGACGCAAAGACGCTCCGCAAGCGGCTCGCTTCCGCCGTGTGTGACCCATGCGACCTCAGGTGCAAAGCCCTCGACGTGATCCTTTTCCTTATTGAGAAGCGTTTCCGGGATGAACATCGGCATATACACATTCTCATGACCAAGCTCCTTGAAGCGCTTGTCCAAAATCGATTGGATGTTTTCCCAGATCGCATATCCGTACGGACGGATGATCATACAGCCCTTAACGCTGGAATAATCAACAAGGTCCGCCTTTTTTACAATATCCGTATACCATTGCGCAAAATCCTCGTCCATGGACGTGATCTGCTCAACCATTTTTTTATCTCCTGCCATAATACAGAATCCTCCTCTCCCCGCTTGAAACGGGAATGTCTTTTTCAAAAATATATATTTTATTATATACCATTTTCCCTCTGATGTCAAGGTTTTTCGAGGGGAATACACGTATATCTTTTATCCGATATGCAAAAGGATCTGTGCAATACGGAAATAGGACAGCAGCGCCAATGCATCAACGATCGTGGTGATAAACGGGCTTGCCATGACGGCGGGATCAAATCCGAGTCTTTTTGCACCGATCGGCAACAGACAGCCCACGACCTTGGCAACCAAAACCGTGATCAACAGCGTAATACATACCACAAATGCGATCTGCATAGAGACACGGTCGATAAAAATCAGCTTTACAAAATTGACAACAGCGAGCGTCAATCCGCAGAAGACCGATACGCCGATCTCCTTCAAAAGCACCCGCAGCCAGTCTGAGAACGAGATCTCACCAAGCGACAGACCGCGGATCACCGTAACGGAAACCTGTCCACCCGCGTTTCCGCCCGTATCCATCAGCATGGGAATAAATGCCGTCAACACCACATATGCGGAAAGCGCCTCCTCGGCGGCGGTAATGATCTTTCCCGTAAAGGTCGCCGAGATCATAAGCAGCAGCAGCCATGGGATACGCTGCTTCCATGTTTCAAAGACCGTTGTATGCATATAGTCCTTCTCCATCGGAACGATCTTTGCCATTTTTTCCATGTCCTCTGTTGCTTCATCCGTCAGGACATCGATCGCATCGTCGACGGTAACGATACCGACAAGACGGTTTTCGCTGTCCACAACGGGAAGCGCCAGAAAATCGTATTTGTCAAGCGTACGCGCGACCTCGCGTTTATCATCTGCGGTAAAGCAGCGGATGACCTGCTCATTCATGATCGTCTCCACCGTGGCACCCGCTCCGCAAAGCAAAAGATCCCTGACTGTCAGAACACCCTCGAGATGACGGTTCCCGTCTATCACGTAACAGGTATAAATGGTCTCCTTATCATAGCCGGTACGGCGAATATGGGCCAGTGCCTCCTCTGCTGTCATATGGCGGCGCAGGCTTACAAATTCCGTCGTCATAATGCTGCCCGCACTGTCGGAAGGAAAACGCAGGATCGTATTGATGACCCCACGTTCCTCCTCGGACACGTTCGAGATGATACGCTTGACAACATTGGCGGGCATCTCCTCGATCAAGTCAACGGTATCATCCATATACAATTCTTCCATGATTTCCCGCAGCTCCGCATCCGAAAATGCGCGGATCAGCATCTGCTGTCTGTCCGTCTCAAGCTCAACAAAAGCCTCAGCGGCAAGGTCCTTGGGAAGGAGTCGGAACAGGACCACAACATCGGAGATCCCGACCTCTTCAAAAATCAGCGCAATATCTGCCGGCTCGAGCGTTCGGAGTACGGCAGACAGCTCCGCATAGCGGTGCCCTGACAGAAACGTACCAAGCTGTTCCAGCAATTCTTCGATCTTTTGTTTCATTTTTTAAGTACCTCCGTTTTTCTGCTGCAGTGCAGCGTGTGCGTGAACTTCGATCGCCTGCGTTATCCATTCCGCTCTCACCTCTCTTCTTTTCATAGTCATTTTTTCAAGCCTACCTTATTATTATATGATACAAATGCCGAATTGTCAACGATTTTATTTTCCAAAAAGATCATATCTGCCAAAATCCCCCTGTATATCGGTGTGTTTTTGGGATTATTCACACCGCATCTCTTGACAATGCCGCGATATTTTTGTATACTGAGTATAGAAAAAATTTTGTAAAGGAGCCGTATATGGCAGTCAGCAAAGCAGAGTCCGCTCTCACCCCCGATTCCCCTCTGACCGTACTTTCGGGGATCTCCCGCGCCCGTGCCGCCGCATTTGCAAGAATGGGCATCCATACGCTTAACGCGCTTTGTCATCATTATCCGCGGACCTATGAAAACAGAGGTGCCGTCTCCACGGTGTCCGATGCCGTACACGGGACCACCGTCTCCCTTGTTCTCACCGTCGGCACACAGCCCAAGGTCACAACCATCCGCCGCGGTATGGTCCTGACACGCTTCTCCGCCTTTGACGAAACAGGCAGCTGTGTGATCACCTATTTCAATCAGCCGTATCTGAAGGATGCCTTTGTTCTCGGGTCCTCCTACCGCTTCTTTGGAAAATGCGAGCGTACCCCCGGCGGAAGACTGCAGATGACAAGTCCAAGACACGAGCTGCTCCCGCTTTCCGATCCGGGCGATGCAAGCACGCTTCCCTCCCTTTATCCTATCTATAAAAGCACCTCTTCTCTGACACAGAAGATCATCTCCTCTGCGATCGCACAGGCACTTCCCATTGTTTATCCGATGCAAAAGGATGCAGAGGATGCGCTCCCGCAAGAGATCTGTCATACATACGGATTATGTACCTCTTTATACGCCATATACAACATTCACCGACCCGAAAACGAGATCGCACTTGCCGCCGCAGAAAAGCGGCTTGCCTTTGAGGAGCTGATGCTCTTCTCGCTCGGTCTGCGGCTGCGCAAAAGCATGCGCCGGCAGCACATCGGACCGCCGATGCAGCCCGTTGACATGTCTGCGTTCACAAGCGCACTCCCCTATGCGCTGACCGATGCACAAAAGCGGACTGTTGCGGAATGTGAGAAGGATATGACAAGCCAAGGCGCACCGATGAACCGTCTTCTCTCGGGTGACGTTGGGTCTGGAAAAACCGTCTGCGCGGCAGCCGCCCTTTACATCGCGGCAAAAAACGGATATCAGGCCGCCATGATGGCACCGACAGAGATCCTTGCCACGCAGCACTATCAGGACCTTGCCCCGATGTTTGCCGCCTTTGGTATCGAATGTGCGCTTCTTGTCGGAAGCACAAGGCCAAAGGAAAAGATACAGATCAAGCAGCGTCTGGCGGACGGATCGCTGCCGCTTGTGATCGGTACACATGCACTTCTTGAGCAGGATGTTGTTTTTCGCAGCTGCGGTCTTGTCATTACCGATGAGCAACACCGCTTCGGTGTCGGACAGCGTGCAATGCTCGCAAGCAAGGCATCTCACGTGCATACGCTGATCATGTCCGCAACGCCGATCCCCCGTACGATGGCGCTGATGCTGTTCGGGGATATGGATATGTCCGTGCTTGATACCATGCCTCCGGGCAGACAGAAGGTTTCCACCTTTGCCGTCGACGAATCCTACCGTACACGTCTCAACGGCTTTATCCGAAAACAGGTCGAGGAGGGGCATCAGGTCTATATCGTTTGTCCTGCGATCGAGGAAGCAGAGGAGCACGGGGAGGATACGGTCGGAGATACCGATGTGCTCCTGCCTCAGCGTCCGAAGACAAAGGCAGCCGTCGATTACGCAAACACCCTTGCCTCTGAGGTCTTCTCCGATCTGCGGGTCGGTTTTTTGCATGGAAAGATGAAGCCTGCCGAAAAGGAAGCAGTCATGCACGCATTTGCGGCAGGACATACGCAGATCCTTGTATCGACCACCGTCATTGAGGTCGGTGTCAACGTGCCGAATGCCACACTGATGGTCGTGGAAAATGCCGAGTATTTCGGTCTTTCTCAGCTGCATCAGCTACGCGGACGTGTCGGACGCGGTGCGCACAAGTCCTATTGTGTATTGGTATCCGATTCCAAGACAGAGAATGCTCGGGAGCGTCTTTCGATCATGTGCAGCACAAGCAACGGCTATGAGATCGCAGATCGGGATCTGAAGATGCGCGGTCCCGGCGACTTCTTCTCGGGTGTCGGTACAGAAGCAGGTACCGCAGACTACCGACAGTCAGGCGAGATCCGTTTTACCGCCGCTTCGCTTTGCGATGACCTCGCACTTGTCAAAAACGCATTTGCCGCCGCTGATACCGTCATCACAGGCGATCCGCTCCTTACCTCTACCGAAAATGCTCCGCTTCGTGCGGCGCTGGAGCGCTCCTTTGGCAAGATCATTTTATAAATCAAAAAAGCACGGCTGCGACCGATGTCGCAGCCGTGCTCCTTTTATCGCACCTTATAGAACCGTTGATCTATTTCCCCGAAGATACGCATCGATGGCACGTGCCGCCGTTTTTCCCGCCCCCATCGCGGAAATGACCGTTGCAGCACCGGTGACAGCATCACCGCCTGCGTATACGCCTTCTCTTGTGGTCGCACCCGTCTCTTCATTGACGATGATACCGCCGCGTTCGTTAACAGCAAGACCACTTGTTGTGGACTTGATCAGCGGGTTGGGAGAGGTTCCGATCGACATGATGACAGTGTCTGCATCGAGGACATATTCGCTTCCGGGAATCTCCTCAGGACGCCTTCTGCCGCGTGCATCCGGCTCGCCAAGCTCCATACGGACGCAGCGCATACCGACAACAAAGCCATTTTGGGGATCACGGCGGTCATCGGGATTGTTGTAGCCGAGAATCTCCACAGGATTGTTGAGAACCAGGAACTCGACCCCCTCCTCCTGCGCATGCGCAACCTCCTCGCGGCGCGCAGGAAGCTCTGCCATGGAACGGCGATATACGATAGAGACCTTCTCTGCACCGAGGCGGAGCGCCGTTCTTGCCGCATCCATCGCGACATTTCCGCCTCCGACAACGGCAACTCTGCCGCCCTTCATGATCGGTGTCACGGGATCCTCTTTGTAAGCCTTCATCAAATTGGAGCGCGTCAAAAACTCGTTTGCGGAATAAACGCCCTTGAGCGATTCGCCCGGGATCCCCATAAAGCTTGGGAGACCCGCGCCAGAGCCGATGAATACCGCCTCAAAGCCAAGCGCTCCGATCAACTCATCAACGGTCAAGGTCTTGCCGATGACGATGTTCGTCTCGATCTTGACCCCCATCGCGCGGAGATTCTCTACCTCCTTTGCAACGATGGACTTGGGCAGACGGAATTCGGGGATACCGTACACAAGCACACCGCCCGCAACGTGCAGCGCTTCAAACACCGTTACCTCATAGCCGCGCATCGCAAGATCGCCCGCGCAGGTCAGACCGGAGGGACCGGAACCGACGACGGCAACCTTATGTCCGTTTTTCGGCGGGACACACAGGACACTGTCTGCATGCGCATTGTGCCAGTCTGCAACAAAACGCTCCAGACGGCCAATCCCCACAGGCTCTCCCTTGATGCCGCGTACACATTTCGATTCACACTGTGTCTCCTGCGGACAGACACGTCCGCATACCGCAGGCAGAGAGGATGCTTCACGAATGATCTGATAAGCGCCTTCAAAATCGCATTCCCGGATCTTTTCAATAAATGCGGGAATACGGATATTGACAGGACAGGCATCCACACACGGCATATGCTTGCAATTCAGGCAGCGCATTGCCTCATCCAACGCCGCAGCCTCCGTATAGCCGAGCGCCACCTCATCAAAGTTATGTGCACGGAGCCCGGGCTCCTGTGTCGGCATCGGATTCTTATTCAAGCTCATATTCGGCATATCAAATACCCTCCGCACGGAACAGATTACAGGTCTTCTCATATGCATGGCGTTCGAAATCGCGGTACATCGCACTGCGGGACATCGCCTCATCGAAATCAACGGCATAGCCGTCAAAATCGGGGCCGTCAACACACGCAAACCTTGTCACGGGTTTTCCGTCGGCATCCCGCAGCGTCAATCGGCAGCCGCCGCACATGCCGGTTCCGTCGATCATGATCGGATTCATGGAAACCGTACAGGGGATCCCCGTCGGACGTGCTGCAGCAACGACAAATTTCATCATCACAAGCGGACCGATGGTTATGATCTCATCAAAACGCTCGCCCGATGCAAGCATCTCGTTAAGCGGCACACAAACATTGCCCTCCCGTCCATAGGAGCCATCGTCTGTCATAACATAGAGGGTCTTCGATACCGCACGGAATTCCTCCTCGAGGATGAGAAGATCACGGGAACGGAATCCGATGATGGACGTGACCTCACAGCCCATCTCATACAGCTTCTGTGCGATCGGATATGCGATGGCACAGCCGACACCTCCGCCGACGATGCATACCCGCTTCAATCCCTCCAGCTTGGTCGGCATACCCAGCGGTCCGACAAAATCGCAGACGCTGTCACCGGCATGTTTTTGGTTGAGCTTCACCGTTGTCGCACCGACGACCTGGAAGATGATGCGGACACTGCCCGCTTCTCTGTCATAGCCCACAACCGTCAGCGGAATACATTCTCCCTCCTCGTCCACGCGCAGGATGATAAACTGACCGGGCTGCGCCTTTCTTGCAACAAGCGGCGCCTCGATGTCCATCAGTGTGACCGTCGGATTCAATACTTCTTTTTTTAATATCTTATACATTTACACGATCCTCCGTCTCAAACGAATACGGACTTCCTTTTTCCTATCAGAGTACCCTCTGCAGCGCACAGCCAAAGGAAAAGCTGCTTCAGCGCTTCATTCGCGCAAGCATGGAAACGCCCGTTCTCAGCGACTCCAAAAACAGATCTGCCTCTTCCTTTGTGTTATCGACACAAAGGCTGATACGCAGTGTTGCATCTGCCTCCGATTCCCGAAGGCCGAATTTCAGCAAAGTCGGGGAAACACGGCCGCTCTGTGCCGCGCACGCCGATCCCGCAGAAACGGCGATCCCGCGTCCCGATAAATAATTGAGCATGGTTTCGCTTTTGATAGCAGGCAGGCGGATGCTCAGAATATGCGGTGCTGTCATCGGCGTCTGCGGCTGATTGACCGCAACCGAGGACAAAACACGGTCTGCCTGCATTGCCTCGATCAGATACGAGCGAAGCTCTGTCATGTGCGCAATATGCTCCGACAACCTCCGATGCCCTTCCTCTGCCGCTGCACCGAAGCCGGCAATTCCCGGCAGATTTTCCGTTCCGGAACGGATCCCGCCCTCCTGATCACCGCCGAACAGAACGGGGGAAAGCGCGCGGCGCTTGACCAAATACGGTGATACATAAAGCGCACCGACCCCCTTGGGACCGTGGATCTTATGCGAGGACACCGTCACAAGATCTGCCCCAAGCGACTGCGGCGAAAAGGGCATCTTCAAAAAGCCCTGCACCGCATCGGTATGCACGATACATTCCGAATTGACCGATTTTACAAAATCCGATATGGCACGGACATCGTTCACCGCACCCGTTTCATTATTGACGAGCATCACCGATACAAAAAAGGTGTCTGCCGTCATTTCTCTTGCAAGCACCTCCATATCGACCACACCGCCGCGGGTCGGCAGGTAAGCCACACGGAAGCCTTCCTTTTCAAGCGCACTCATCGGACGGAGAACAGCAGGATGCTCGGAATCCGTCGTGATCAGCTTTCCGCCGCGCAGTGCCCGCTTGGCTCTCGCGCAGCCGAGGATCGCCAGATTATCAGCCTCTGTTCCGCCGGAGCAAAAGATCAGATTCTCCTCCTTGGCATCGGTTGCCTTGATACCGAGAGCCGAAAGCACACGCCGTCTTGCCAAAAGCAATGCACTGTGCGCCTCGCATCCCATGCTGTGGGTGGAGGAAGGATTGCCCCAAGCCGATTCCAAGGTCCTTGTCATCTCCGCGATCGCCGCAGTGGACGGCCGCGTCGTTGCACTGTTGTCAAAATATACGGTCTGCATAAGAACTCCGGAGATCAGCTGAAATAGAAATACCGGAAGATCTCAACAAGTTCCTCCTCGCGTTCCTCATACATATCGACGGTGGTTGTAAAGGTAATGATATAGATCGTACCCTTGTAAAGACAAACCGTCTGCAGCCAACGGTATTTCACATCGCCGACCGTTGCGGTATAGCTGTACTGAAGACCGTCGACTGTGTGTCCCTCATGCGCCGAACCGATGGAAATATGCGCAGGCTCTGCCTCCAGCATGGTAAAATCCGAAAAAACTGCGGAAAACTGTGCAGAAAAATAATCCCAATACGCTTCAACGGACGCAATATCGGCACTCAGCTCATTTGCGCAAACGGTGATATTGGAACGGGCCTGATCCTCCACATATGCCGAGGTCATTCCCTGTGTTGTTTCCACAAGCCACTCCGAGGGAACGATCAGCTCATAATCTCCCGCCTCGCTTACGATCGACTGCATATTCGAGGGAATGCTCAAACCGGATTCGGTTTCCTTGGAGCAGGAGGCCAACATGCCGCACAGCAGAATGAGGATCAGTAACAACGATATCAAATTTTTTGTTTTCATAACCATGCTTCCTTTTTATTTTTCGTTTTTCAAAAATAATGTATTAAATATTTTACCTTGTTTTCCTCTGCTTTTCAATGTGGATTTGTAAATTTTTCGCACATATCAAGATATCGAAAAAAATATCCGCAGGATCCCTCATTTTTCCAAACGTCCAAAGGCACAGATCAGCCGCTCGATCTGCACATACGGATCGACCTTGGAAAACTTCAAAAGAACATCGGTCTCTTCACAAAGACGGAGCATTTCCGAAAGCACCGCGGGAGAGTACAAGGACACACCCTTTATTGCAAGACGCATGGGATATTCCTTGACCTCGTACATCCGCATCAGATCCTCCTTTGCGTATCCCTCCGCGAGTCCGATCTTGATGCGCCACATTTCAAGCACCACCGAATGGATCCGTCCAAAGAGAAGAACAGGCTCATACTTGTCCCGCTTGAGCTTGGCATACTGCAAAAACAGTGCCTGCATATCACGTGCGAGAAAGGCGTTCTTAATACCGAAGGCCTCCTCGCTCTCCGTCACGGCACAGATATCCAAAACATCCTGACGTGTTACAGTGTCCCGTCCCTGCGCCTTCAGATAGCAGCAAAGCTTCCCGATCTCACCGAGCAGTGCCGTCATCGTATTTCCGACACGTGCGATCATCAGCTCAACCACCGTCGGTGCCGCTTCGATGCCCTCACTTGCAAAATGCTTTCTGCACCACGTCAGAAGCTTTGCCGTCGTCTGCAGGGGAAACGGTACGATCTGTACTCCCGCCGCCGCAAGCGCCCGCCAAAGAGATCCGCTCGGTGCGCGGTAATCTCTTGTTTCAAATTCCTCCTCTGCGCACCCGATCACCACCGTAGCATACGGATATTGCGAAACCGTGGAAAGCACATCGCAGAATGCCTGCAGATCCGTCGGACGCATATCCGAAAAGCAGGGCTCGGAAATCTCGATCAGCTTTCCCTCGTTCATCACGGGAAGTCCCTGCATGGAAGCCAAAAGTGCCTCTGCCAATGTCATAGAGGCAGACTGTGACTGCGCATAGGAAAGACGGACATGATCAAAGTATCCCATATCGGGATCGGGAATGACACGGCTCCTCATCTGTGACAGATAATAATTGCGCAGATACGATTCCGGTCCGCATAAAAGCCACGCCTGTCCGCCGACAGACGGTGCCTTGAGCGCTTCCTTCAGCTGCTCTGCGGGATCCGGTCGTTTTTCATATGCCGGCATCACACATCCCTCCCTTCCGATCCGTTGTGATCCTCACAGCGCGTCTCCGCGCTCCGAATAATATTTGACTCTGTGTATATAGACGCTTTGTATGATCCCGATCAGCAAAAACGAGCTGAGCATCGACGATCCGCCATAGCTTAAAAACGGCAGCGTCAGACCGATCACGGGAAGCATGCCAAGGCACATCCCGATATTCTCCAGTGCTTGAAAAATAAAGACAGCCGCGGTACCGACACACAGATAGCTTCCCATGTTTCCGCGCGCACGCACCGCATTGCGAAGGATACAGACAACAAGCAGCGTATACATAAGAAGCCAGACAAGAACACCGACAAAGCCAAGCTCCTCCGCCAGAACGGCAAAGACAATATCGGTATGGCGCTTGGGAAGCGCGCTGGCAGCGGGATTCTGTGAAAGCGCACCGTTCATATACCCCATACCGAGCATACCGCCGTTTGCGATCGCCTCCTTGGCACGCAAGATCTGATATCCAAAGCCCTGCGGATCCGCCTCAGGACGGAAGCCGACAAGGATACGCTGCTGCTGATAATAAGAAAGTCTATCCCATAAAAAGGGGCTGACACACAAAACAGCACCCGCACCGACGGCAAAATAGCGGAGCCTGACACCTGCGGCAAACATCATGCAAAGGAACACAAATACAAACACGAGTGCAGAGCCCAGATCCCCCTGCAGAAGCACGAGTCCGCAGATGACACCGAAATGCAGGCACAGCGCAAGCACGACACGGATACGGTGCAGTCTGTCCTTTACAGAAGCCAGATGATACGCAAACGTACAGATGAAAAACACCTTTGCAAATTCCGAGGGCTGAATACCGATCGGAAGAAAAGAGAAACGGATCCAGCTCTTGTTGGAGCCCTCGCCCGTTCCGATGAACAGTGTCGCCGCAAGCAGCGCCACCGACACAAGATAAAGCGGAATATAAAGACGCTTGATCATCCGCTCATAGTCAAATGCCGAGATCACCAATGCACCGACCACACCAAGCAGAATGGCGAAAAGCTGTATCACGATATATTTGATACCGCCGTTGCTTGACGTATGCACGGCAGATGCGATGACCGCCACACCGTACAGAGAAAGAAGGATCACCGGAACGGCACAAAGCGGGTCAAGCGATGTGATATGCTGCATCAGCGAAAAGAGCAGATCGTGATTCCGTTTTCGCATGGGGATACCGCCTCCTTTCTGTTTCGGTCATAACGGCAGTTTTTTGGAGGCAGGATCAGCGATCCTCTGACTCCGCAGACGCGGGAGCTGCCGTATATACCTCTCCGCGTACGATCCTGACGGTATTGAGTGTCAGGAATGCATCCTCCACAAGCTGATCCACATCCAGCTTGTTCTCCTCCCGCTCGACCTTCCAAAGCACGGGCTTTGTGCGCGGGTGACGCGGCGTGAATACGGTACAGCAATCCTCAAAGGGCTCAATGGAGATATCAAAGGTATCGATGCGGCGGGAGATTTGGATGATCTCCTCCTTATCCATACCGATACAGGGACGGAAAACAGGACGGTCCGCAAGAACACCCGTGACGCCGAGTGCCTCCATCGTCTGGCTTGCGACCTGACCGAGGCTTTCGCCTGTGATCAGCGCACCGCACTTGTATTTTTCTGCCGTTTTGTTTGCAATACGCATCATAAAACGGCGCAAAAGCAATGTAAAGTAATCCTCCTCGCAGGACGCATTGATCGCCTCCTGAATCCTTGTCACGGAAACGATGTGCATATGGATCTCACCGCAATAAAGCGACATTTTCTTTGCAAGGTCAATGACCTTTTCACGCGCACGCTCCGAGGTATAGGGGAAGGACTCGAAATGCAGCGCCTCGATCTTGACACCGCGCTTTGCCATCATAAATCCCGCAACGGGGCTGTCGATTCCGCCCGAGAGCAGAAGCAGACCGCGTCCTGCAGAGCCGATCGGCATGCCGCCCGCACCCTTGTCCTGTCCTGCGTGGATATACGCCGCCGTATCACGCACCTCAACGCGGACGACCACATCGGGATTGTGCACATTGACGCGAAGCCGCGGCATCAGAGAGAGGATCACACCGCCGCAAGCATCGCAGATCTGCGGAGAATTGAGTGCAAATGCCTTATCCGAGCGCTTTGCCTCCACCTTGAAGGTCTTGATGCCCGCAAGCTGGTCCTTGACCCATCCGCGCAGTCCCGCCTCAATGGCCTCCATGCTCTTCTCGGTCTTCAGCGCACGGCTGACACCGACAAGTCCGAAGATCCTTTTGACCTCCTCATAAGCCCCCTCAATGTCAAAAGCATCGTTTTTGGGATCGATGGTAATGGTGGACTGTGCGGCGCGCACCTCGCACGCACCGTATCGGTACATTCTGCTCTTCACCTCGCGGATCAAGAGAGATTCAAAAAATTTGCGGTTCGCACCCTTCAGCACGATCTCACCAAATTTACAGAGAATGATTTCGCTCATAGCGTATACGGTTCCTTTCGTTTTTCAGATCATCTGCGGTATTTCCTGTTATGTACGGATATTGCCGTCTCCGCAGATCAGATATTTTACTGTGGTCAGTGCATCAGGCCCCATCGGTCCGCGTGCGTGCAGCTTTTGCGTGGAGATACCGATCTCCGCACCGAAGCCGAATTCCTCACCGTCCGTAAAGCGTGTGGAGGCATTGACATATACACAGGCAGCATCGACCGTCCTCTCAAACAGCGCCGCATTTTCAAGATCGCGCGTGACGATCGCCTCACTGTGCTTTGTATTATAGGTATTGATATGACGGATCGCCTCATGAATGTCATCGACGACCTTCACCGCAAGGATATAATCATCGTACTCCGTCGACCAGTCCTCCTCGGATGCAGAAACGGCATCCGGGAAATACATAGCCGTCCTCGGACAGACCCGCAGCTCGATCGGTGTATGGAATGCATCCAGCGCCCCTCTCCATGCAGAGAAGAACGCCTCCGCCGCATCGCGGTGCACAAGCAGCGTTTCAATGGCATTGCACACCGACGGACGCTGTGCTTTTGCATTCATCGTCAGGCGGACCGCCATTTCCACATCCGCCGAGGCATCAATGTACATATGGCAGTTTCCTGCCCCCGTCTCAATAACGGGAACAGACGCATTTTCCACAACGGAACGGATCAGTCCTTTACCGCCTCTGGGGATCAAAACGTCGATCAGACCGCGCATCTTCATCAGTGCAGATGCACTTTCTCTGTCGGTAATACCGATCAGACAGATGGCATTCTCATCCAGACCGACCGCAGCGATCCCGCGCCGAAGCGCCGCAACGATCGCGCGATTGGTATGAATGGCTTCCTTTCCGCCGCGCAGAACGGCGGTATTTCCCGTCTTAATGCACAGACCTGCGGCATCGGCGGTCACATTGGGCCGCGCCTCATAGATCATGCCGACGACACCGAGCGGTACACGCACCCGACGGATCTGCAGTCCATTCGGGCGGGAAAAGATCTCTCCCGCACCAAGCGGGTCACCAAGTGACGCAAGTGCGCCGAGCGCATCGGCAATGGCGCGCAGTCTTGCTTCGTTTAAGCGCAGCCTGTCCTGCATCGGAACGGAAACGCCGTTCTCTGCCGCCGCACACATATCGCGTTCGTTGGCCAGAAGGATGGCGGGCATATCCGAAAGAAGCGCATCGCGCATGGAAAGAAGCGCTTCGTTGCGTTTTGCCGTATTTGTGACACTCAGCGAACGTGACGCTTCCTTTGCGGCTTTACACAGCGCCGCTACCTGATCGTAAATTGACATCATAGATGGTTCTCCTTATTTCATTCATCCTGTCGCATAGATTCATACTGTTCTGCTTTTCGTGTTTCGTACACCGTCATTTGGCTGCAGGATCCTCCTCGGCGGTATCCGCCGCATTTTCGTTTGTGACCGGAGGATCCG
>JAFQMO010000004.1 GCA_017414385.1 Clostridia bacterium | reverse complement strand
TCTTTTGGAGGACGGCAGTCTCTTCCATCAGGGCTCCGGCGGTGCTGCTTATGCAATTTTCGGTCAGATTGATCTGTCCCGGGACGGAACAACCTTAAACTGCCGCGATTATTGGTTCACGCATGAAAAGGACGGGAATTTTGAGGACATCCGTTTCTGGCACAATACCGTCGGTGAGATGGACGTTACCGTTTCAGAAGAGCTCGACATCACATACGACACCTTCCATGCCATGCAGTCCTCTTTTGCAGAGCAGCGGACCGTGTTCCCTCTGACTGCGTTTTCAGAATATGAAAAAGCACCTGACATCGACGACGCAGACAAGGCCACGCTGCAGGCCGTTTACCTTGAGGAATACACGGGTACCTATGATTCTTTTATCGCAGATAGTGAGCCCTATGCCACAGAGGTCGTCTTTTTCACCGACCGTACCGTCACCGATCTCAAGGTGCTCTCCCTTGTCGAGGAGGTCATCTCCGATGACGGCGACATTCGTTTTTCGTCAAGCGAGCTTTATCATCACGGAACACTGACACCCGAAAGCGCTCTTTCCGTAAAAATGAGTCTTCCTGAAATCATTCCTTTCTACGGCATCTCCTATACCGATACAGACGGTATCACACGGATCCTCTCTGTCAACATGAGCGGCCGCGACGGATCGGTATATCTTGCTCTTGAGGAGCACTTTACCACCCCCTGATCCCGTATGGAAACGAGACAGCTCCAATCTGTCCAAAAGCGCGACGGCGATAACCGTTTCTCAAAAAATGATCAAAGCAGATCCTCAACGAATGTTGAGGATCTGCTTTTCGTTTATATCAGATGTTTCGCAGCCTTACAGGCACGGGAAAACGCATATCTTATCTCTCAAGCAGCGGCGCCGCAAGGATCTCTTCCTTCCTTTGGATCAGGTCATCCCCCGCAAGCGCCCGCTCGAGCGCATCAATGCCGCATCTGTCGATGGCAGCACCCAAACGCTCCTTTGCATAGCCGTTTTCCTTATACCACAGCATGACCCGTTCGATCACATCCGAAACCTCGTCTATACGGTAAACACGCTGCAGACGTGTTCCCATACGCTGCTTCTTTCCCCATGTTCCGCCAACAAAAACACGGCACACGGGCTCTGCCTCCTTCGGAACCGCTCCGAAGGGACATTTACCGACACAAACACCGCATTTTGTACACATATCCGCATCAATGACCGCGCGTCCGTCTGCAAAGGACACCGCCCTTGAGGGACAGTGTGCTGCGACCGCACATCTTCCGCATCCGCGGCAAAGAGATGCATCAAAGGAGAAGGCACGGCAGCCCTCGATACCGACATCGTTCAGGCTTGGCTTCATGCAGCTGTTCGGGCATCCGCCGACACCGATCTTGAATTTATGCGGCAGTTTGACATCTGCCATTCCAATATAAAAGCGGTCATGGATCTGCTGCGCAAGTGCCTGCGTATCCACGTTACCGTACACACAGGTCGTTCCCTTACACGCGGTAATGGGACGCACCTTTGCTCCCGTTCCGCCGAAATACAATCCGTGCTCCGCCATGAAGGCTTCTGCCTCGGGGATCCGTTCATAAGGGATACCGACGATCTCCGCCGACAATCTGGATGTGAAAACCACCTGTCCGTTTCCGAAAAGCTGCGCACAGGATGCTATAGCATGGAGGGCATCGGGGGTCAGCATTCCTCCGACTGTGACAATACGGCCTGAAAAGCATGCCGTTCCGCGGTTCTGCAAAAAGCCCCGTCCCTTGACTGATGCGATCTGTTCCTTTGTAAGCTCCATAATCCCTCTCCCCATATCGTACAACTGTTTCTGCAGCTGCTTCATTGGTCCTGCCGGCCGTACGCTTCCGCCTCCGCGAATTGACAGAACACCGTTTCTGTGCTATAATGGACGTATACGGCACGCACTGTTTTCTGCTGTGTTCATTATAACACAACCCGACGTATATGTCAATCATAAAATGGAGTATGGGATCAGAACATGAAAAAACCGTTTTTTCCGATAATCTTCAAAAGAATCTTATATGCTGTCCTTGCGTGCTCGCTTTGTGTATCGCTTCTTTGCTGCAGGCACGACGATACGCGCATGGGCGGTGAGGCTGTTACCTTCACGGACGCGCTCGGCCGTACGGTAACCGTTGAGAAGGGTACCGTACGTGCTGCCGCCCTGCTTGGAAGCTTTGCCGATATCTGGATGCTGTCGGGCGGCAGCTTATGCGCCGCCGCAAACGATGCATGGGAGGATTTCGGACTTGCGGACAACGACGTGATCAACCTCGGCGGCGCGCATTCGCCGAGCGCGGAGCTGCTGTTGTCATCAGCCCCATCCCTTGTGCTTGCGAGTGCCTCAACGGCATCGAATGTTGCTCTGCGTACACTCCTTGAGCATGCGGGAATCACCGTTGCTTATTTCCGGGTTGATCACTTTGAGGATTATCTCTCGATGCTCGATATTTGTACACAGATCACGGGGCGCCGCGATCTTTATGATACAAACGGTCTGCAGATCAAGGAAAGGATCGCCGCGATCCGTGAACGCTACGCTGCCGCCGATCTTCCCGCAGAGAAAAGGACCGTTCTCTTGCTGCGCATATCCTCCGGCAAGATCAAGGCAAAGGGCAGCGAGAGCACCGTCCTTGGAAGAATGCTTGCCGATATGGGATGCATCAACATTGCAGATGGCGGCGATGCACTTCTTGAGGATCTCAGCATTGAGGATGTGATACGGCAGCAGCCCTACCATATCTTCGCCGTTGCTATGGGAGACGATACCGAACAAGCAATGACATCCCTGAATCTCATGATAGAGGAGGACCCTGCGTGGGGCACGCTCGATGCGGTCGTCAACGGAAGACTGCACCTTTTGGACAAGAACTTGTTCCATCTCAAGCCAAACGCACGGTGGGCAATCGCCTATGAAACATTATACCAAACACTCACAGAAGAATAAGATGCGCGTACTCTGCGGCTTTGCCGTCTTTGTTCTGCTTGCTTCCGTTCTGCTCGGGGTCCTGCTCGGTGCAACCCAAGTCTCCCTATCGGAAATCGTGAACGCACTCTTTTTGAAAAAGACAGAAACCGCAGGCGAAAGGATCGTTCTCTATGTCCGTCTTCCGCGTGTTCTTGCAAGCCTTTTTTGCGGTGCGGCGCTTTCCGTTTCGGGTGCTGTGATCCAGGGCGTGCTTGCAAACCGCCTGGCATCCCCCTCCGTGATCGGTGTCAATGCAGGTGCCGCGCTTGCCGTCACATTTTGCGGCGCATTTGGCATTCTCGGCGGTATCTCCCTCTCCCTTTTTGCCTTTCTCGGCGCATTTCTTTCCGTTATGCTCATAAACCTCGGCGCCCACCGTTGGGGCTCCTCCCGCGGAACGGTTATTTTGATGGGCGTTGCGCTGAACAGTCTGCTCGGAGCGATCTCCGATACGGTCATCACCGTTTTCCCCGACGTTGCCATCACGCACAGTGACTTTCGGATCGGTGATTTCTCATCGGTCACCGACACAAGGCTGATCCCCGCCGTCATCGTGATCACCGCCGCACTCCTGCTTTCATTTTCTCTTTCCGCGTCGCTTGACGTACTGTCGCTGGGAGAGGAACGTGCACAGCATCTTGGTATGAATACCTCCCTGATGCGGTGTCTGCTCCTCACGGTCGCAGCACTCTTGGCAGGTGCCGCCGTCAGCATTGCGGGACTGCTTTCCTTTGTAGGACTTCTGGTCCCTCACGCCGTACGCCGTCTCTCCGACGGCAGTGCCCGTATACACCTTCCCCTGTGCGCCATACTCGGCGGTGCGTTCGTCACGATATGTGATACCCTGTCCCGTATCCTGTTTGCGCCATACGAGATTCCCGTCGGAGTCATCATGGCATTCTTCGGCGCACCGTTCTTTCTCTTTATCCTGATCAAGGGAAAGGAGGTGCATGACCGTGATTGAGATCAAGCATATCACAGCAGGCTACGGCAGAAAAGAAGTCCTGCACGACTTGAGTCTGTGTCTTGAAAAGGGGCATCTGACAAGCATCATCGGCGCCAACGGCTGCGGAAAAAGCACGCTCTTCAAAGCCATTATCGGAACGGTACCCCACACGGCAGGCGAGATCACCGTCGACGGTATCCGAATCGATACAATTTCTCATAAAGCACGTGCCCGTCGTATTGCCTGCCTTGCACAGATCAATACCACCCCCGACATGACGGTAGAGCAGCTCGTTCTCTGCGGACGTTACCCGTATCTGCAGTATCCCCGCGGCTATTCCGACCGTGACCATGCTGCCGCACAGGAGGCGATGGAGCGTTTGAATATCACAGCACTTGCAGACAAGCGTCTTTCCTCCCTTTCGGGCGGTATGCGGCAGAATGCGTACATTGCCATGGCTCTTGCGCAGGGAACGGACTATCTTCTCCTCGATGAGCCTGCCACCTACCTCGATGCCTCACACAGATATTCCGTGATGCAAACACTTCGTACGCTGACAGACAGCGGTATCGGTATCGCCGCCGTCATGCACGACCTGCCGCTCGCGCTCTCCTGCTCGGATACCGTCGCTGTTATGGACGGCGGACAGATCGTTCTGCACGATACTCCCGCGTCGCTGTATGCAGCAGACTGTATCCCGCGTATCTTCGGTGTCCGTATCGGAGCGGTAGACGGTACCTATTATTGTAAGCTCGCGCCTTGATCTTCGTTTCCTTTCCAAGCACACCTGTGTCCATTTGCAGGTGTGCTTTTTGTATGTGTCCCCCTTCCGTCTGCAGTCAACGCTTGCTTTTGATGTGTTCACCTCATAAAACAACAAAAATTTATTGTATTACGATAAATTTTTATTGACAATTCATTTTCGGCGTGATATAATAAAAGCAGAAAACAAAAAAAGGAGACAACATCTGCATCTGCGCCGCGGCACAGATACAGATGCCAACCGCTTGATATGAAAAAACAGCTTGTTCCTCTGCTGATCCGTGTGCTGCTCGTGTTTATGATGGCAGCCACCGTCCTCATGGCGCTCTGCTGGGTACCCGATGCCGTTTCGTACATCGGAAACAGCACAGAGATCCTTCGCTCTGTACCGCTCAGATACACCGTCTATGTGCTTGCCGCAGCAGTAGCCCTGCTCTCGCTTGTGATCTTCTTCTGCGCGTTCCATTATCCGAGTGCCATTGCGCAGGGGACCGTGTTTACAAAAAAGACAGCCGTACATCTGCGCTTGACGGCGCATTTGGTCCTTTGTGACTGCATCCTTTTCTCCCTCTGTGTGCTCCTGCTTCTTCTTATCGGAGAAAGGCTCCTTGCCCCCGCGCTTGCCTTTTTCTCCGTGATCGGTTATACCATCTCCGCTCTGCTGTTTGTTTTATCGGGATACGTGCGTGACGCGGCATCTCTGAAGGAGGAGGCGGATCTGACGTTATGATCGTGATCAACATCGATGTCATGCTTGCCAAGCGAAAAATGAGTGTCGGAGAGCTTGCGGATAAGGTCGGCTTCACCATGGCAAACGTCTCTCTTTTGAAAAACGGCAAGATCAAGGCGCTCAAGATCTCAACACTGAACAAGCTCTGCCATGTGCTGTCCTGTCAGCCCGGTGACATTCTTGAATATGTGGAAGGAGACGAGGACGATGCGTGCGAGGACATATGATGTCGCCGTGATCGGAGCAGGTCCCGCAGGCGCCGTTTTTGCCAAGGAGTATGCCGCAGCGGAAAAAGAGAAGCGGATCCTCCTCATCGACGGTCAGACAGAAGAACGCCCCAAGGTCTGCGGCGGTCTGCTTTCCCCCGCGGCACAAAAGGTCCTTGCCAAAATGGACCTGACACTGCCCAAAAGCATCCTCTCCGATCCGCAGATCTTTGATGTCAGGACCGTCGATCTGCCAAAGCACCTGATCCGTCATTATCAGCGACATTACCTCAACATGAACCGTTACGCCTTTGACCGATGGCTGCTTTCTCTTGTGCCTCCGACCGTCGATATCTTCAAAGGACACTGCTGTTCCGTCACAAGAGGACAAAACGGCTTTCTTCTCCAAATCAGGACAAACGGCGTTATGCAGACCTTCCATGCATCTGCCGTCGTCGGTGCAGACGGCGCATCCTCTCTTGTCCGCGGCATCTTCTTTTCCCATATGCCTCTGCGTTATATCGCGATCCAGCAGCATTTCAACCCCCATCGCACCGACACGGTCCCGCCGTACTCCTGTATCTTTGATCCCGTTACCAGTGAGAGCTGCTCCTGGACCATTTGCAAGGACGGCGAGGTGATCTTCGGCGGTGCATTCCCGAAAAAAAACTGCAAAGCCTCATTTGAACATCAGCGCGCACGTGTGGAAGAGATCCTCGGCATCTCCCTCGGCACCCCCACAAAAACCGAGGCTTGTCTTGTCTGCGGTCCGCGCCGTCCCTCGGATCTTGTTCTCGGCGGCGACAGTGTTTATCTTGCAGGTGAGGCAGCCGGCTTTATCAGTGCCAGCTCCTTTGAGGGGATCAGCGGTGCCGTTCTCAGCGGAAGGCTGCTCGCGCGTGCTTTTTCAAACGGAAAAACACCGGATGCTGTGCTTCATCTGTACCGAAAATACACCCGTGCCCTTCGGCTTCGCATCATCGGAAAATTCTTCAAAAGAGCCGTTTTATTTTCCGCACCCCTGCGGTATCTGATCATGAAAAGCGGACTGCTTTCCATAAAAAAATTCGATATCTGATCATTCCGTTTTTCCTTCCCATTCAGAAAAAAGGTCCGGCTGCTCATGCCGGGTCTTTTTTTGCATCATTCTCTTCCGCCTCTGCATATACTGTCAAGGAAGATGCATTGCCGCTTTCTTCTTCGGTTTTGTATTTTCATGTTTGAAATCCCCAACATCGGGAAATACTGTGTTATGCAGAGAGAACGTTTCCTCTCCTCACCATCGTTCTCTCGGGAATGTTGATAAACAGGGAGTGTGAATTTCCGTGCATATCAGACGCGGTGATATTTTCTATGCCGATCTCAGCCCCGTTGTCGGATCAGAGCAAGGCGGACTCAGACCGGTATTGATCATTCAAAATGATGTCGGAAACCGACACAGTCCGACGGTGATCGCTGCCGCGATCACAAGTCAGATGACCAAGGCAAAGCTTCCGACACATATTGATGTATATGCAGACCGATTCGGTCTGTCAAAGGATTCTGTGATTTTATTGGAGCAGATACGTACCATCGACAAACGCCGTCTCAAGGAAAAAATGGGCCATCTGGATGACAGCATCATGGAACGTGTCAACGAGGCAATTTCTGTCAGCTTCGGGCTTGGAGGCGACCGCTTCCGTGCAGGACAGCGGCGCACGGAGGAGCGGCGTATCCCGCAGGCCGCGGCACTTGCCGCAGCACCCGATACAAGCGAGGGGGACAGCACCGATACGTACCCGCAGGACACCTCTGCCGCTGTGCTGTGAGTGCTGCGTTTCACCGATTCTGCCCTTGACGCATATACTGATTATGGCATGAACGCTGTGCATTGCCACACACGCTTTTCTCAGGAGGTTTTGTCTGATATGAAGGTTGTGATCTGGAGATCTCCCCGTATCCTTGCACCGTTTTTGAAGCGGCTGTTCCATATTCGTCACACATAATTTTTTCGAATCCATCTCTTGCGCAGAGCACCGCCGCAAGCTCACCTCTTGCGGCGGTTTTCTGCTTTTTTACGGCGTTTCTTGAATGTGTATCGTTACACATGTGCTGTTTTTAAGAGATTGTGCAGTTATTGTGTCTGTCGACTGTGTTTTTCTTTGCTCGATTTTAACTTTTTCCATTTCGGCACCCTTCACAGTATCTTGTCGAAAAACGAAAAGTTTTTTCAAAAAAAGTCAAAAAAATTCGAAAATCCTGTTGATTTGTACGCCCATGTGTGATATAATATTTTTACTGAAAAAGTTAAGATTGGATATGCCTCCCGGATCACCTCTCCCTTCTCGAAAATCCCGTTTTCGTCTCGGCGAGACGCCTGTGTATCGTTACACGCGCTGTGTGCCCTCGGGTAGTGTCCTTTACCGTTTTTTTCATGACCGGAATCGTTTGCATCACCTCTTTCGCGACAGAGAGACTCTCATACGATCCCTGTCTTTTTTTCAAGGCCGGCACTTGTCAGGACCGCTGGACAAGATGCTTGCAGAGGGTGCGGAAACAGCAGTGCAGCCTGAATGGCAAGGGGCGGCTTGTGCGATGTCGCAGCACAAACAGGATCCTTGTCTTGGGAGAATGGAATGAATAAGCTTGATGCGATATCCCGGCGCAGCAGTCGAATGCGTGCGTTGGTGCGTTTGATCAAGATCGCAATCACGGGCTGCAGCGCTTGTATGCTGATAGCCTCGTCCACAAAGCTTCCGATCGGCGGTGTTACACACGCCATGGAATCTCCTGAAGGAGATCAAAATATCTGTTCCTCTGTCGCAGCAAGCCTCGAGATCAACCGTGCGCAGAGTATGTCCTCGCTTGACGAGAACTATATCGTAAAGACATTCTTTCCCGAAACCGTTGCCGTTCAAAGACCGGGTCCGCAGCGTCCCCAAGGGTGGACAGGCAACGCCGTCACCTATGATGAGGACGGTGATCCGTATCTCTACGGAGAAAAGGTCACACACATGACTGCAATGACAGAGACTGTGTTTGCGCCGCAGACAGATGCCGTTTCCGATGCGTATCTTTCCGATGCGATCTTCATCGGTAATTCGCTCGTTGTCGGTCTGCAGAAGGCCGCTGTCGTCGATGCCACCTTCTATGCCGGCATCGGTATGTCGGTGCAGCAGTTCTTCACGAAGGAAAACGTACTCTCCCCCGACGGAGAAATGGCCGCCGATGCCACACCCTTGCGTGTTTCCGTTGCCGAGGCGCTTGCACGCGACAATGATTTCAGCCGCGTATATCTGATGTTCGGTATCAATGAACTCGGATGGAACAGCGCAAACGCGTTTGTTTCCCTTTATGAGCAGGTGATCGATACGATTCTGAGCATCCGTCCCGATACCGTGATCTATGTTCAGCAGATTCTCCCCATCAACGAGGAGATCTACAGAAGCCGTGCCGATGCCAATGCATTGATCAACAATGAACGCATCGCACAGTTCAATGAAGCCATCACGGCTATGGCAGAACGCAAGCAGGTCGTTTGTCTCATCCCCGGAGAGGCCGTTTCGGATGAAAACGGACAGCTTTTCGCAGATGCAACGGCAGACGGTATCCATCTCAACGGCGTTTATCTGCGGAAATGGGTCGATTATCTGAAGACACATACCGTTGCCGATGTAGATCTGCTCCAATACGTTGAAGATGTCAATGCCCCGAATGCGTAAACCACACGAGAATAACAGAAAAGCGTACCTATAAAAAACGGTAACGCTTTTCTTATCCCCAAAACGCAAAGCAGCACAACAAGCATATCCCCAAAGGAACGTCAAAAAAGGAACGTCAAAAAGGAACAAGGAAGGATCTTTCTATGATGAATCGGAAATATATTGCCATCTTACTGCTTTTGCTCTCCCTCTCTGTCCTCCTCTCCGCCTGTCACACAGACAACGGTCCCGCAAATGAATCCCAAACACCGTCCGAGACACAGACGGATTCCGAGCCCATTGACACCGATACCGCAAAGGTACCCGACATGGCGTCGGTTGCTGCATATCTTGCGGAAAACTGTGCATTTTCCGAAACAC
>JAFQMO010000066.1 GCA_017414385.1 Clostridia bacterium | reverse complement strand
GAAGAAAATAGTATTTTGAGAGATAAATCAATTGCATTATTGGACATTATATTTGAAGACGGGAACTATGGGTTTTATCACAGTCATTTGACAGATATACATTCCGATCAAGCAAAATACTATGCCAAATTTCAGTCTGTTGAAAAAACATTGCATCACCTAAAAAAAGCATCCGAGCATGCCGTAGCATTTTTGAATTGGGAACAAGGTGGCGAGTATACTTGCTTGCTTTTCAAAGGAATGCGCCGAGGAAAATTTTCAACAAACGATACTCGGAACAATGCACTGTTTTTAATTGAAACTATGAAATCCAAAGAGTTTGAGTTTTTATTTGATAACATGGAATTTAACCTTATCAAAAATCAAATTGAACCTTTGGCAAAGCATTGGTAAAATGTAATTGAGAATATTCGCATCTTTGCCTCGTGCGTGGTTTCGCTTTTGTGTCCACAAAAGCAGTGCTTGTCAGGAAAAAAAGACAGACTTTCAGAGCGCACAAACCAACGGCTCCCTTGTGTAAAGGGAGCTGACGCCGTAGGCGGCTGAGGGATTGTTTTACGATGAATTTTTTGCTTTTACAATCCCTCCGTCTTGCTTCGCAAGCCACCTCCCTTTACACAAGGGAGGCTCACTACCGCCCGATAGTACACCTAAAAGGTGTAACACACTATACCTTGCTCTGCAAGACGTGTGAAAAGGAGTACGAACAAATTGTCCGTACTCCTTTTGTGTTTCAGCAGGCTAAACCTGCTTTATGGAAGACACCCCTTTTCATCCTTTTTTGTGTGCTATGCCTTTTTCTTTCTGTGCGGTTTTTGTTTTTTGTGCGAGTGGGTTCTAAAATATCCGCCGATACAGGAGAGAAGGATGCAGGTGCCTGCAGTGATTGCGGTGAAAGCGGGAGGCTGTGCCTCGCTGTCCGGCAGGATCAGTCCCAAAGAAAACAGGATGGCGGTCATGAAAATGCCGGAAACGGCTCCGGATGCGATACCTGCACCGCTTGTGAATTGTGCACCGAGAATCCCGCATAAAAGAGAGGGAAGGATCAGTGCTGCGCGGGAAAGGATCGGTGCGATCGCAGCGGGATCGTCTGTGCTCAGTGCAGCAGCACAAAGCAGCAGAAGCAAAGCAATACCGGCGGCGACGGAAATCAAGGCCGCTTTGAGGCTTCCGATAAGGAATTGCTTGCTGTCTGCTTCTTTGGGTGAGGAACGGTGCTTTGCCGTTGTACGTGTGCGGCGGGGATGCTTTGGTGTGTTTTGGGGTGCGGAGGACTTGCTTTGATACATTTGTGATCTCCTTCTGTTTTCCTTTTTGACGTTCATTGACGGATGCTTGATGACGAAAACTTGCACTGTTACAATCAATGCACGCATTTTCCGATTTAGAACAACTGTGAAGCAGATTCCTGTGATAAAAAATTTTGAAAAGGTACTTGACAACGGTCTCGACTTGTGATATTATATAACCGTACTATCACAGATAGTACACATAGTTCGCTTGAAAGGAGAGAAACCATGATCATCACGGTAGATATGCGTGACCGAAAACCGATCTATGAGCAGCTGATCGAGAAAATACGCACGCTTGCCGTACAGGGGTACCTGAAGCCGGATGAGCACTTGCCGTCGGTACGTGTGCTTGCGGCAGAGCTTGCGATCAATCCCAATACGATACAGAAGGCATATGCGGAGCTGGAGCGTCAGAATGTCATATATGCTGTGCCCGGCCGCGGAAATTTCGTGTCTCCCGACATCGGTGCTGTTGCAAGAAAAGAGAGGGAGAAGCAGATAGAAGCAATAGAGGAGAGCTTGAAGAAGGCAAAAACAACAGGTATCACCAAGGAGGATCTGATCACACTTGTCGATCGGGTCTATATGGATTGATTGCCGGAAAGGAAAGCAGTATGAACAAGCAATCAACAGAAATGACGAATGAGATCGTCATTCAAAATATAACCAAAACCTTTGGCGCAGTACGTTCTCTTGATCATGTCAGCGCGACCATTCGCCAGGGCTCGATCTTTGGTCTGATCGGCTCCAACGGTGCAGGTAAATCAACGCTGCTGCGCATTATGGCAGGTATTTACCGTCCCGATGAAGGAAGCGTCACCTATGACGGTGAGGAGATCTGGGAAAATACGAAACGGAAGCAGGATATTGTCTATCTGTCTGACGATCAGTTTTTCTTCCCGCACGGTACCATTGAGGATATGGCAAATTATTACCGCCGGCTGTACATCAACTGGTCGGATGAAAAGTATGAGCGTCTTCGTTCTATCTTCAATTTGGAGGTGGATCGCAAAATCAATACCTTCTCAAAGGGTATGCAGAAGCAGGCATCGGTCCTGCTTGCGCTCTCCTGCTGTCCCAAATATCTTTTGTGTGACGAGACCTTTGACGGCCTTGATCCCGTCATGCGGCAGTTTGTCAAGAGACTGCTCGCAGAGGAGGTTGCGGACGGTATGATGACACCGGTCATCGCCTCCCATAATATGCGTGAGCTTGAGGACATCTGCGACCATATCGGTCTTCTTCATAAGGGAGGTATCCTGTTTGACCAAGAGGTGGATACCATGAAGAGCAACATTCATAAGATCCAGATGGTCCTGCCGAATGTGGATACGGACAGTACCGAATCGGCGGCGGTTTCCCTTCGTGCACCGGAGGCAGAGACTGCGCTGCACGTGGTCAACTATCGCAGAAGCGGCAGTATCCTGCAGCTCGTTGTCCGCGGAGAATATGAAGAGGTTGAGGCAGCGGTCAAGGCAAAGGATCCTGTATTCTATGAAATGATCCCGCTGACGCTGGAGGAAATATTTATTTGTGAAATGGAGGAAAAGGGTTATGACTTCAACAGCATCATCGGTTGATAAGACATCCCAAAGAACGAGACTTATCGGTTCGCATAACGATTGGTTCGTTTGGGGACTCTATAAAACAGAAATGCGCCGTACATGGTCGATGGGACTGCTTTATGCGATCATCCTGTTTTTTGCCATTCCGATTTTGAATCTTTTGATTTACTCCGGTAATGCCGATTACTACAGCCACAATTCCGACCGCCTTCGTGAGGCTTTGAGCAGCTTTTTTGCTTCATCCAATGTTTTTTTGACTGTGTATGCGGCAATCGGCGGTGTCATCATGGCGTTTATCGCGATGGAGTATCTTTTTGACAGACGGAAGGTCAATTTTGTCTGCTCGCTTCCCGTCAAGCGCCATGCGTATCTTCTGACCAAAACAGCGGCGAATATGACATGGGCAGTGCTTGCCTGGATCCCCGCTGTGGTCCTGATGATCGCGGTGACTTTTTTGGTACCGGCACTCCGTCCGTATCTTGGCTTTATCGCTATCGGATGCTTTAAGCTGATCGGAACATGGTTCTGTCTGCATCTGTTCTTCCTCGGACTTTCCATGCTTGCCTGCGCCTTCTGCGGAACCGTGGT